>JAGALE010000008.1 GCA_017625335.1 Lachnospiraceae bacterium | reverse complement strand
AATTAAATTCAATGTATTTGCTTATAATGTACAGCCTGGTATTGAGATAGATTACAGTACTGGAGAAAGTAGATTAGTAGGTGAAGAAATAGTGGAATCTGAAACAGAAGATGAATACACTGAGAATAAACATGGAATAACTTATATATTAAATACACAATCTAAGAAATTCCATTTAGGTACATGTGGTCATGCTGAAGGAATTAAAGAAGAGCATAGAGAATCATTCAATGGTTCAGAAAATTGGCTTATAGATAACGGATATGAGCCATGTGGAGTTTGTTTAAAAGAATTTGTATTAAATGATATAAAAATATATGTAGATGATAAAATCAGAGAGGTTACAGAGTCTAATAATTGTACTAAGGAATCAGTTGAAGAACTATTAATTAACTTAGAAGAAAATGAGTATATACAAGCAGGTTCCATAGAATACGATGAAGATACTGAGATGTTCACATTTATATATGATGATGGGGCACTTGGGGGTATAACTCTAAACGAATGGAAGCCTGATATGAATTAAAGAAATAATTCAGGAGGTACACTAGAATGGATAAAATAAATTTAGTAAAAGAGGCTAATGCAGTACAGAACATAGTTAGTACTAAGAGAATTAAAATAAATCACATAGAGTTAGATATAAGTAATGAGATAGATAAAACACAGTCAAAAATATATAGAAGAAATAACATTGATAATATAGATGTGAGTAAAGAAAATAAATCAGATAAACAGTGCAAGTTTACAGTACTTGCTGATGGAAGTGATTGTGTAGTGTTCAATAGTAGATACACAGACACTAAATTATGTGTTTTGAACTTTGCTTCATCTAAGAATCCTGGTGGTGGATTCATACGGGGAGCAATGGCACAAGAAGAAGCAATATGTCAAGCGTCCAATTTATATAGTGAACTTAGTAAATATATGAATTACTATGAGTATAATAGAAGTCACCTTAACAAAGGAATGTATACAGACGGAGTTATTTTTACAAAAGATTGTGTATTCTTTAGGAATAAATTTAAGAATTGCAACTTAAAAATTGCTGACATAATAACTTGTGCTGCTCCAAACTTCAAAGCGGCTAGAAGAAACGGAGCAAGTGTAGAAGAAATTAATAATACAATGCGAAGAAGGTTAGAACACATTCTTAAAGTTGCAATAGACAATAATGTTAGAGTTTTAGCACTTGGTGCATTTGGGTGTGGCGTATTTCACAATGATATAGAATTTGTAGCATCAACAATTAAATCATTGTTGATTGATGAGGGTTACAAAGAATATTTTGATGAAATAGTATTTCCAATGAATGAAACATCAGGTAAAAATGTTGCAACATTCTTAAAATATTTTAAGAATATTAAATAATTATTAAGGAGGAGTTATTATGGGAAGTATTCACACAATAGCATTAACAGGAGGACCCTGTGGTGGTAAGAGTACAAGCATATCGGTACTTGAACAAGAATTAAGCAACAAAGGGTACACAGTGTTTATAGTTGAAGAAATGGCTACAAACATAATTAATAGCGGTGCTAATCCTGGAGTTGTAGGTTTAATGGCATTCCAAGAAATGTTGATAAGACTACAGTGGGAGAGAAATAAAATATATGATGACATAGCAGCTAGATTAGCTTACTCAGAAGATGCTGATATAGTTATTATATATGATAGAGGAATACCTGATTGTAAAGGATTTATAACAGATGATGAATATAAGTATCTGTTAGATGATATGGGATTATCTGAAACTTCTGTAATGGACTATTATGATGGAGTATTTCACTTAGTAACAGCAGCGATAGGGGCACCTGAAGCATATACATGTGAAAATAATACAGCACGAACAGAGACTCCAGAGCAAGCAGCTGAAAGAGACAGAGGTTGCATGCGAGCATGGACTGGACATCCTCATTTAAGAGTAATAACTAATGATGGATGTACATTTGAACAAAAGATAGATAAACTACTTAAGGAGGTATACACATTGTTAGGAGTACCAGTACCTGTAGAAACAGAAAGAAAATACTTAATAAGTATGCCAGACTTAGAAGAACTACGGAAGAAATATGATTGTACAACTGTAGATATAATTCAGACATATTTAGAGTCAGATGGAGATACAGAGAGAAGAGTTAGACAACGTGGAATTAATGGTAATTATACGTTTTATTACACAGAAAAACAAAAGGTAAGTGAATTATCTAGAACAGAGCGTGAAAAGAAGATTAGTGAAGCAGAGTATTTAAAACTACTTATGGAAGCTGATACATCACTTCATCAGATTAAAAAACAAAGAACATGTTTTGTATCTGATGGTACATACTTCGAATTAGATACTTATCCATTCTGGAATGATAAAGCTATACTTGAGGTAGAGTTAACAAATGAAGCAGATGAAGTTAAAATACCTAAACAGCTTAATATAATTAAAGAAGTAACAGATGATGATAGATATAAGAACATATCATTAGCTGGTAGTCTTGGTGAAATAGAATAATAGATAAATATACTACTTATTTTGATGCATTAAATATAATAAGTAGTATATTTTTATATTTAGTAAGTATACGGATATAAATGCATAACCACATTACATTTAATAAAGTTACTTATAATAGCTAATTATGTATATAACTGTAGCAGTTTATGTGACAGTATTATAATAATTTATTATAAATTTAATTTAATTAAAGGAGATTCAATTATGGGTAAACACATTACTATGGAAGCAGTACAGAGATTAGGAGACATTAGATTAAAAGACTTAGTAAGTGTTAAAGGAGGAGAATCAGCAGTAGATATTCTACATGAAGCAATTCAAAAAGAAAATGTACGCATAGGATGTATAGGTATAGAATGTACTGGAAAATCATCAGTATTAAAAGCAATTATAAAAGATATGGGGTACTTTGATGAAAAAGAAACATGCGATGAAGTTAAAGATGAACGAGAAGCAAAGTTTGTAATGTCAAAAAGATGTAAGTTCTTTACAATGAGAGCAGAGAATGTAGAAGATATGTTGGACAAATTAAGGGAGATGTCAGGCAAAGAAATTATGGAACCTTGCATTATAGTAACATGTAAGGCTGATAGGGAGAAGAAATTTATCTATTCTATAGATGAAATATTCATTATGGATGGATTCAATGGTATAAATAATTTAGTAACATACAATAAAGAAAAACTACATAGGGTATCAGATATATCATACATGGTATAAGTAGTTAGATTGGAGTAATAATGAAGGAAATTGAACAAGGTACTTTTTACAAAATAAGATACACAGATACTTATAAGGAAGATACATTAGAATCTGTTAAACCATTAAAGATAGGTAGATATTATACACTTAAAAATGGTAAACAAATACAGATACTTAAAAAATTATACTTTAAGTATACATACGAGGATATAGATAATGTAAGAGTCATGATGGAAGATTATGACATAGGTACAGTTCAATATAACTTATGTATCAGAATGGCTAACGCATTTAAAGATAAAACACCAAACGTAAGATTTTCTTCAGAAGAAAGAGAAATATTATGGTATGTTTATAATGAAAATGAATATATCAGTGAATCACAAAGAAATACATTACGTAAAATACTTAATATTAAGTAAAGCAATACAATAAAAGAATAATACATATAGATATATAAAAATAAGCATTATAAATACTTAATGCTTATTTTTATGAGCATTGTGTATATATTTATGAAATAATTTTTTAAGTATAAGTGGAGAAAACATACAGCATGAAATTTACTAATCCATTAGAATATAATAAGCTATACCAATCAAAATTTGAATAGTATAAGAATGTATGGTT
>JAGALE010000105.1 GCA_017625335.1 Lachnospiraceae bacterium | reverse complement strand
TATGCCATATCTATGTCATGCTGCTTACCACATGGCATTAATACTCCAACAACCCTATCTTTTCCTAAAGCTTCTACACAAAGTGCAGCTGCTACAGAGCTATCCTTTCCACCTGATATTCCAAGAACCGCATTACAGTCTTTTCCGTTTTCCTCGAAGAAATCTCTTATCCACTGTACACATTCATCTTTTATTTTAACTGCATCAAACATATTTTGTTCCTCCATTAAAATCGTATATTAGAATTTTCCGTCATGAAGAATATTTCTAATCTCCGCCAAGCTTTGCTCTCTCACCATTTTACCATCTTTGTAAATAGTTACAAGCTGATTTTCAGCCTTACAAGCTTCCTCCCAGGTATGTCCATCAGTAAAAATGTATTCTCCTTCGTCATTCCTAGTAACTATACAGCAACCCTTCTGTGACTTCTTAAAACCACCGTCTTTAGGATTTTTGAATATTGGATATGGATTATGTGCTATTTCACAATAGGTAGCCTTAATACATGAGCTAAAGGTATCTCTTGTAAATGGCTTAAGAATTCCTTCCTCCTCAACACACTGCATAGAGAATGAACCTACGCCTAGGGCTACATTCGAACAAGCAAAGCCTGCTTCCATAAGTATCTTATATATTTCCTCGCATCGTTGAATTGTAATTGAGTCTCCATAAATTGCCTTAACATGTGGGTCAAGCACCTTATATCCTTTGCTATTAATGGTTCCTCCGAACTCATCCCACAGCTTAAATACAGTCTTTGTCACAACCTCTACACAATCTCCACTATCACCACGCATAAGCATACATCCATTGTGAGCCATAATCTCAGGCTTTAACTGTGGAAGTACATTTTCTATAATATTCCAATAATCGTAAGAATCAAGAACTGCTGAAAATGATGTATTAGGGTAAATATCAGTAAGTAGTCTTCTAAGCAATGTAATCTCATCACCATCAATAGCGTAATTTGAACACATTACTGAGTGTTCTGTACTTGGACTTCCATACGCCACAGGCTCCTTTGTACAGTCACAATTATAGTTTACCTCAAGATAGGGAATAGTTGGTACGGTTGCTGTATTAAGAAAGGACAAGCACCAGCCAGCTCCTGCCTTTATAGCTGATTCTGTACATTCCTCACCTCTAAAGTCAAATGCTCCCAAAGCCTTAGCTCGTGGCAATGCATCATCACAGGTTAATTCATAATACTTATCAACTATATCTCTATATGTGGCTCCAACTGTTGCCGCAAGCATTGGATGCCAGCTTTCAGCCGAAATCAAACTTTCTAAAGATTGAGGCAACCATGCAAATTCCTCATGAGTATTGGTTATACCAAACATAGGCACATGCATAGGTACTCTAGCACCCTCAGGAAGTGATATAATTTCAATAGGAAGATAGCCTAGCTTATGCAACTTTTCAATCTTCTCTATCTTGTATGCATTCTCCCCAAGAGCAGCATCCATTATTCTCTTGTATTCGCCTATTACCTCTTCAAAAGGTCTCTCAAAAAACGCTTCATTAAAATATTCTATAAGAT
>JAGALE010000104.1 GCA_017625335.1 Lachnospiraceae bacterium | reverse complement strand
TCTTTTTATCTATCTTCTAGTTTTATGTACTCACGCTCGGGCTGAACACTTAAATATGCCGGGCGAATAATTTTACTTGAATTTATAAGCTCTTCAATTCTATGTGCGCTCCAACCGGCAATTCTTGCTACTGCAAAAAGTGGTGTGAAAAGCTCATGTGGAAGCTCAAGCATGCTATATACAAAACCACTGTAAAAGTCTATGTTAGGGCTAACACCTTTGTAAATCTTACGCTTGTCTGCGATAACTTCCTTTGCGATTCTGGCAACATTTTTGTATAATGCATATTCCTCCTGTCGACCCTTTTCCTCAGACAACTTCTTAACGAACTTCTTAAAGAGATTAGCTCTTGGGTCAGAGAGTGAATATACTGCATGTCCCATACCATAGATGAGACCAGCCTTATCGAAAGCCTTTTTATCAAGGATGTCACTTAAGTACTGTCTAATCTGTGATTCGTCATCCCAGTTAGTAACATGCTCCTTAAGGTCATCAAACATAAGCTTAACCTTAACATTAGCACCACCGTGCTTAGGTCCCTTAAGGGAACAAAGAGAAGCAGCAACAGATGAATATGTATCAGTTCCTGAGGAAGTAACAACATGGGTTGTAAATGTGGAGTTGTTACCACCACCGTGCTCTGCATGAAGAACGAGAGCAAGGTCTAGAAGCTTTGCTTCGGTGTCTGTATATGATTTGTCCTTTCTAAGCATACGAAGAATGTTTTCTGCAGTAGAAAGGTTTGCTTTTGGTGTGTGAATGTACATTCCGCGTCCTAGGTTATAATGTCTATGAGCAAGATATGCATACACTGCAAGGGTAGGGAAGTTAGCTATAAGCTCAATGCTCTGACGAAGTACATTAGGTATGCTAATATCAGAGGTGTTAGAGTCATAGGAGCTAAGTGTAAGAATACTCTTGGCTAGTGCATTCATAATATCTTTGTTAGGTGCTGTCATAATAACATCTCTTGTGAAGTTTCTAGGCAGCTTTCTATAGTGACCTAGCATTTTTTGGAAATTCTCAAGATCAGTACGGCTTGGAAGCTCCCCAAATAAGAGAAGATATACTGTCTCCTCGTATCCAAATCTATCTTCACTTGTAAATCCATTTACCAAATCATAGATATTAATTCCACGATAGAAAAGCTCACCCTCGATAGGGGTAGGAACACCATCGATGTCGCGATATGCGTTAATAGTTGATATTTCGGTTATACCTGTAAGTACACCCTTGCCATCTAAATCTCGGAGACCTCTCTTAACATTGTACTTAGCATACAAGCTAGTATCGATTAAGTCATGGGTCTCACATATATTAGCTAAGCGTACAAGCTCAGGAGTAACCTCTGAAAACTCTCTAAGATCCATACTTTTCTCCTTTATTAATTTATTGTATCTATATTAATATAATATAAAATGAGAGAGATTACAAACCTTTAATTAAAAAACTTTTCTCAGATAGATTAAAAACACAAAATTCTTGATGAATAAGAAGGTGTAGAATATAATATTTATGGTAATAATGACTTTCCGTGATGTAAGCATTATTATAAAATATGTTATAGCTTTTTTGAAATGGGTAATGATACATTTTATGAAATGAAGAAAAATACATTAGCTATGATAGAGTATTATATTTGAATTGTAATATGAATTTATATATTATTAAGGAGAAATAAAATGGGATTTAAAGAGGAATTGTTGGAATATGAACAGCTGAAGGCTAATGGAAAGGTTTTGTCAAAGAAATTGGAGAATATGAAGCAAAGTATATATGAGAGACAAAATCAGATTGAAGAGTTTCGTTATGTGGTGGAAAAGGAAAAACATGATTATGATGTATTAGAGAGAAGCTCTATGAAGCAGATGCTTGCTAAAATTACCGGCAACTATGAGGCAAAGCTTGAGAAGGAGTACAAGGAATATATATCAGCCAAGCAGCATTATGATGAATTAGTATATCAGCTTGAATATGCTAATCAGGAGGTACTTAACCTAGAGGGGCAGATAAGCAATAACGCTAATGAGATTACTAAAAAGCTTAGAAATATTAAGAGTCGCTATCAGTATTCCGATGAGTCACAGGCGTATGCTGAAGAGGTAAACAGACTTCTATATAAAAGAAAGGAATATGAAGAGGCAATAAACGCAGTAAGAGAAACCTTATATCACGCTGATGAGGTTATGGGACATTTGCAAAGTGCAGATGGTGCATCTACCTGGGATATGTTTGGTGGGGAACTTTTTGCTGATATTTTAAAATATGCTTCCTTGGATAAGGTTGGGCGAGCTGTATCAGTTATGAAGAATTCTGCTCTTAATATGAAAGCTGAATTAAGTGATATAAGTATAGAGTTCAATATGGATTTGGATTATATTGATGGAACAACAAGAACCTTTGATGTTCTTTTCGATAATTTCTTTTCAGATATGCAGGTAAGAGATAGAATTGCAAATAATATGAACATGATGGATGACTATATATGCAGGTTGAGGGAATTGGAGTACAAGCTAAATAATGATTTGGCAGAAATTAATAAAGAGATTAGTGTTTGGAATGAGCAGTTAAGTATAATGTAATATGTAAGAGGAGGATGTGACATTTGTCATATCCTCTTTTTACATTTTGCACTTACAAAGCATTTTAAATAGTCGTATTATGTGTACAAGGAAAATAAGAAAAACAAAAACAGTAACAAAACAAGAACAATTAGGAGGTAGTAACATGAGTGAAGCAGTAGTGAAGATAGAGAATTTGGTTAAGAGATACAAAGAGGTGCTTGCCCTTGACCACTTTAACTTAGAGATTAAGGAGGGAGAGGTGTTTGGACTTTTAGGACCTAATGGTTCTGGAAAGACTACAACCATTAACTGTATATTATCACTTCTTTCCTATGATAAGGGTGAGGTTGAGGTGTTTGGCAAGAAGATGACACCTGACAATTACGAGGCTAAGAGAAACATCGGTGTGGTAATGCAGAATGTGGCTGTCTTCGATGAGCTTACAGTATATGAAAACATTGATTACTTCTGTGGTCTATATATAAAGGATAAGGCTAAGAGAAAGGAATATGTAGAGGAAGCAATTACATTTGTAGGTCTTGAGGATTTCAAAAAGTTTTATCCTAAGAAGCTTTCAGGAGGTCTTCTTAGAAGACTTAATATAGCTTGTGGTATCGCTCACAAGCCAAAGCTAATTATTATGGATGAGCCAACAGTTGCAGTTGACCCACAGAGTAGAAATAAGATTCTTGAGGGAATTGAGGAGCTAAATCGAAATGGTGCCACAATCATTTACACCTCTCATTATATGGAAGAGGTTGAGCAGATTTGCAGTCGAATTGCCATTATGGATAAGGGTAAGAACTTGGCCCTTGGAACTAAGGATGAGCTTAAGAAGATGATTAAGAACACTGAGACAATCTATATAGAGAAGATTGAAGTGACTAAGGAGCAGCTTGAAGCAATCAGCAAAATAAATCATGTATACAGCGCAAATGTAGAGGATGGAAAGCTTCAGGTTAAGTGTAGTGGAGGAAAACATAATCTTATTAATGTTCTTAATTACATTAATGATAACAATATTCCATGTGGTAGAGTTTACTCAGAGCTTCCAACCTTAAATGATGTATTCCTTGAGATTACAGGTAAAGAGCTTCGAGATAAGGAGGCATAGCATATGTTTTGGCATAATTTTAAATATACATTTTTAATAACACTAAGAAGTAAGGATCAGATATTCTGGAGCTTAATCTTTACAGTTATTCTTGGAACACTGTTTTATTCAACCTTTGGCAATGCTTATGAATTCGAACAGCTTCAGAGCAACATTCCGGTGGTTGTATACTTAGATGATGAAGAGGTTCAGAAGAATTTCAGTGAGATGATAGAAGGTATTTCCATAGTTGAAAGTGGAGAAAAGCTTTTAGCTGTAACCTATGTGGATTCCTTTGAGGAGGGTAAGGAGCTTCTTGTTGACGATACCATTGGATTCTTCTATTCAGAGGAAGGAAAGCTAAAGCTTATGGTAAATGGTAACGGTATTCAGGAAAGCATCTTGTCAACAATTGTGGCAAATTACCATCAGATAGTAACAATTATGACTGACCTTTCTAGTAAAAACCCTGAGGCTCAGATGGCTGCCATAGAGAAGCTTTTTAGTGAAACTAGCAATAATGAAGGGATAAGCTTGGGCAAGAAGGCAAATATGGATGCGTATTCAGATTATTTCTTTAACCTGATTGCAATGTCATGTCTATTCGCCAGCTTTGCAGGAGTTACTTTTACCATTAATAACCAGGCTAATCTTTCTACTATAGGTGCAAGAAAGAATGTATCTAATACAGGTGGTTTAACTCAGATTGTGGCTGGACTTTCAGCTATATGGATTTTACTTTCAGTTATGACATGCATAGCCTTCGGATACCTATTGTTAATAGGTGTAAATTTTGGAGACGAGATTCCAAGAATTATTCTGACTATATTTGTAGGAAATATGGTTGGTCTTACCTCTGGCTTCTTTATAGGAAGCATAGGCAAGCTTTCAGAGGGAGTAAAGGAAGCTATTGCGGTAGCCTATTCACTTATTAGCTGCTTTATGAGTGGACTTATGCTTCAGTTAATGAAGCCTATGATTCATATGTATTGTCCTATTTTTGAAAAGATTAACCCGGCAGCCAGACTCTGTGACGCTTTATATTCCCTTAAGGTATACGAAAACTATGATAGATTTAATGAGAATATAATAACACTTCTAGTTATGACAGTTATATTTACACTTGGAGGATTTTTATTAGGAAGGAGAAAACAGTATGCAAGTATTTAAGACATTTTTTAAGATATTAAATAAACAGAAGCATCAATTTATAATATACATCAGCATATTTGGAGTTCTCCTTGGTGTATTATCTAATGTAGGAGGAAATGAAAGAAAGGAATTCCAGGGAAGTAAGATGGATATAGTGGTTTTTGACTATGATAATAGTGAGGAATCAAAGTATCTTATGGAATATCTATATTCACTTCATAACAAGGTTAATGTTAAGGACGACAGAGAAGAGATACAGGATAGCTTGTATTGGCAGGTAATAGACTATGTTCTATATATAGATGAAGGGTATTCTGAAACAGGTAAGCTGTCAAATATTAAAAGAGATGGAACTAAAGCTAGTATTTATGTGGAAGAACAGATAGCGGCTTATCAAAAATCTTTTGATGCATATGTGGCAGCAGGCTACAGCTCAAAGGAGGCTTATGAGAAAACTATAGCCGCACTTGATAGTAATGGACTTGTAGGCTATAAGGGTAAAAGCTCTGTGGAACTTCCTAAGCAGTATTACTACTTCACATATATGACTTATATATTAATTATGCTTCTTATGAATGTTATGGCACCAATTATTATGGTGTTTAATAAGAAAGAGATTAAAGATAGAAATTCAGTAGCACCTATGACCATTAAATCAAGAAGCACTCAGCTTATAGGAGCAACAGCAGTGCTTAGTATTGCAGTATGGGCAGCTCTTATAATCGTAGCAGCAATAATGTTTAAGGGTCAGGTGTTTGTAGGTACCAATGCTCTTAATCTGTTAAGCTCATTTGTATTCCTGCTTCTTACTGTAGGATTGGTTTGTATAGTGAGTAGCTTTAACCTTAAGGCACCAACTATAAGTATGATATCTAATATTATTGCTCTTGGAATGGCATTCCTTGGCGGTGTGTTTGTACCTATGGAGATATTCAGCGATGGAATACTTAAGATAGCAAGATTTATGCCAACCTATTGGCAGGTAAAGGCTACAGAAAGCTTGTATGTAGATGGTGGTTTGGATACCTTCTTTAAATGTGTTGGAATAGAAGCACTTTTCGCATTAGCATTTATGGCTATAGCTCTTATCGTGGCTAAGGTTATGAAGGAAAGAAGAGAGGGGTAGCACAGAATAAAAGGACGTGGATTTCCCACGTCCTTTGCTGTATGATTTACTGTTGGTTTGCTATTAGTTTTGCAATTAGTGCATCTTTTTCGGCAAGCTGAGCATCCTTGTCAGCGAGAGCCGCATCCTTGTCAGCGAGAGCCGCATCCTTGTCAGCGAGAGCCGCATCCTTGTCAGCAAGCTGTGCATTGATATCCTTAAGAGCAGCAGCTTTTTCATCTAATTCTTTCTGCATCTCATCAATCATAAATCTAACAGTGTTCCTGTCCATTATTTTTAGCTCTTCTGAAAACAGTCCCATAACATCCTCCATATTACGACACATCTCATATATCACATTGTAGAGTGGGATGAATTCTGGATGCTTTTCGATTAGTTCAATAATATCTTCTGGTTCATCTGTAATTAGGAATGATAGCCAAGCATCCAACGTATTCACCATATCTTTATTTTTACGCAGTTTTTTAAATATGTCAAGGGGAACGAATAAAAATTTTTGTAACAGATTAACGTTTACACCAGTATTAGTCTTTGTTTCCGCAATATGTATATATTAATGTGGATACTTATGAAATTCTTCAGGACTATGTTCGAATAAAATAATGGTATATACAGGACGCATTTCACTATATTTAAAATTCTTTTTTCGTCTATCCCGTAAGCGTTTATATTGCCTTAAGAGAAGGTCGGCAGAATAGCAGGCAGCTCTTTCACCAGGAAATAGATAACCAATTTTTTGTATCTCAATATTTGCAATACTTCCATCCTCCAGTTCTATGACAATGTCAGTTATAAGAAGGCTTTCTTCGTCTGCCATTCTAGTTCCGTCGTTAGGTAGAACTTGAAGTACTTTGACCTCTTGACCGAGTAAGGCACTGATAAATGCGTTAAGTACAGGTGCATTATATTCAGCGTTAAATATTTCCTTAAAAAAAGAGTCGTATGTAATTTTAATTCCTTTTGTCCCAGTACAAATATCCAAGAATTCATTTTGAAAATCAGTTGGCCAACTATTAAATGTTTTTGATAATGATTTGTTACTGTTGATTTCCGCAAGTATACTTTCACGTTCCCTGATTAATGGAAAATATTTTTTTAAAGTTTTGTGCAAATTTTAACACCTCCTAGAATATTTTATGTTTTTTGGATTAATAGACGATTCGCCAAAATTAATTGATTATTACTAAGAATTCTTATATTATTATGATAATGGTTATAAAAATAATTGTAAATATGATTTGATTAAATAAAGTATCCTCTTAGTATACATTTGTAAACATTTGAAGCATTTTGCTTATACATAGGTAAATTATATGAAAATTATAGATGATGAAATATATAACGAGGTAGGTGATACCATGAAAACTTTAGAAGCAAAGAACTTAATTTTTACAGTTTATATTATGTTCATAATGTTTGTACCATTGATAATATATGCATATATTGTGGATTCCACATTAGAAATGTTCTGGGCGTTTTTATTTTTGTTTGGTGTCATATTGATTATTAATATATGGGGATATATGCGGATACATAAAAGGCATTGGATAAAGTATGGTGAAAGAAAGATAGTATTATGCCGAGAGACAAAAGAAATAGTAAATGGATGTGCTGTAGGTTTCTTTAAAACTAAAACTATAGAAATATCAGTAGATGACATATCTAGCTATGGAAGGGCATGGAAGATTCCAAGAAAATATAAAGATACATTTCGTAGTGGATATATAATGGGTGTTCCATATGCGTTTGTCTTAAATGACGAAAGAATGATATTCTTAGAAGGTGTTCATTATTCTGATAAGCAACTAGATGAATTGTTTGATTACATCTATAAAGAGACAGGGAAAAAAGTCATAAAAAAGAAAATTGGTGAGAAATAGATGACATACATAGTAGACAAGCTAATTTTAATATTGTTAACAGCATTTCTATTGTATAGTAGCTGTAGCGTGGACCGACTTGTAATATACCTATTAGTTGGCATTATTTTTGCATGCTTAAATGGTTATTTTGAGAACAAAAAGATATTAATCATATCAGACATGTTGTATGTGGCAACCATTGTATTCGTGCCTGAACTTATTCTTATAGCGCCTATAGTTTGCTATGATTTATTTGGACAGAAATTATATATGATTGAAGCTATAATCGGATTAATATTACTTGGCGCAATAGATGACTTAGGTCTTATCTCAATATTTTTCCTACTTGTGATTGTCTTGCTAGCTCACATAATGTACTACAAGAGTAATCGAAATGAAATTTTAAGCGAACAAATAAAACATATTAGAGATGACAGCGAGGAGAAGAACATTCTCTTAGCAGAGAAGAATAAGCATCTTATCGAGAGGCAGGATCAGGATATATATGTGGCAACACTGAAGGAGCGTAATCGTATAGCTAGAGATATTCACGATAATGTGGGGCATATGATTACCAGGTCCATACTTCAGATGGGTGCTCTTATGACTATAAATAAGCAGGAGCCATTGCACGGTCAGCTTGAGTCGGTGAAGAATAACTTGGATGTGGCTATGAATAATATTCGTGAAAGTGTTCATGACCTACATGATGAATCCATTGACCTAAGACAGGCCATAGGAGATTTGATGGATGAGATAAAGGATAGCTTTGAATGCAGCGTGGATTATGATATAGGAGATAACGTAGATAGAAAATATAAATACGCAATAATCGGAATTGTTAGAGAGGCTGTGTCAAATATTATTAAGCACAGTAAAAGTGACAGAGTAGATATAATAATTAGAGAGCATCCCGGTATGTATCAGCTGATTATTCATGACTATGTTAAGAACAAAGCTCATAGCAGTACTACTGATGCTACCAAGAATATTGACAGAACAGATGGTATAGGACTTCAGAATATGCAAGATAGAGTAAAGTCCCTAAAGGGAAATATATCTATAGATGAAAGCAATGGATATAAGATATTTGTTACATTTCCAAAGTAATGCAGGCAATGTGTAACTAAATAATGCTTGCAAAACATAAAAGTTTACATAATGTCGGAATGAGCTAGGAAATAGCAGGAGGTTATTATGAAGGTATTAATAATAGATGATGATGCGTTAGTTGCAATTTCACTAAAAACTATACTTGAGTCAGATCGTGACATAGAGGTTGTGGCAGTGGGAAATAGTGGGGAGGAAGCTATAGAGCTTTATCCAAACCATAGGCCTGATGTACTATTAATGGATATAAGAATGAGTGGTATGACAGGACTTGAAGCAGGAGAGAAAATTCTTGCACAAAGCCCTGATGCAAGAATTCTATATCTCACTACATTTATGGATGACGAGTACATAGTAAAAGCACTTAATATTGGTGCCAAGGGATATATATTAAAACAGGATTTTGAGGGAATAATTCCTGCCATTAAAGCAGTAATGAGAGGTCAGAGCGTATTTGGTCAGGATATAGTGGAAAAGCTTCCTGAGCTTATGGCTAAGAAAAATGGTTTTGATTATAGAGCCCATGATATATCGGAAAAGGAAGAGGAGATTATTGTGGCGGTGGCTGATGGCTATAGCAATAAGGAGATTGCAGAGAGATTGTTTTTAAGTGAGGGAACAGTAAGAAATTATCTAAGTACCATATTGGAGAAGCTTGGTCTTAGAGACAGAACACAGCTTGCCATATTCTACTACAAAAACAACTAAGTATTTAAAAGCGCTTACGTTTGTGATATTATTATCCAATGAAAAATGTATAGTGAAAAAAATATTTAATGCAAAAGCCAATAGCGAATACATTTTATATTAATTAGTTGATAGAAAAGAAATTTGGAAATAAAAAAATCAAAAAAAATAAATTTATTCCATAAAAAATAAAAACCAGTTCGTAAATATAGATAGGAGGAAACATTTGTGACAGATAAGGAGTTTCTGTCTGCCATTAAAATGCTTCTTAAGGGAGACAAGGATGGGTTGAGACTCATCTACGAGGCATATGTCAAGCTCATATACGCTGTAGTATATGATACAGTAGGCTCGAAGGAGGATGCTGAGGACATAACCTCAGATTTCTTCATTAAGCTTGTAAGAGTGGCAGATTCATTTAAACAGGGAAGTCCTCACAAGACCTGGCTTGTTACAATAGCCAAGAATATGGCCATAGACCATATTAGAAAAAGGTCTAGAGAGGTATACGAGATTGACAATACATCAGATGATGATAATGCTCCTAGACAGTGGGAGGATACATCTAAGGCCAGTGTGGAGGATCAGGTTACATTATCAAATGATATGGCTCAGGCCATGAGTACTCTTGAACCTAGAGAAAGGGAGATAATTGACCTGAAGCTAGTTGGTCAGTTCAAGTTCAAGGAAATTGCAGAGATGACGGGACAACCAATGGGAACAGTAACCTGGCTGTATAATCAGGGAATAAAAAAGCTAAGGAGGTGTCTGGCTGATTATGAAACGTGATATGAATAACATAACAGATATAAACAAGTACAGAGAGAATATAATGCCGGATTCATCCGGGTTTAATATAAATGAGCCTGGTGTGCCAGTAGAGTTTGTCAGTGAAGAGTTTGTTAATTCATATCTTCAGGCAACTAGTTATAACACACCAGATTTGTGGAGCAGGATAGATGCAGGCTTTGAGATAGAAGCGCAGAATGTAAAAGCAAAGCAGAAGCAAAGATATAAGAGAGTAAGTAAGGTGGTGGGCTTTGTTGCGGCAGCAGCATTGATTACAATCATAGCATTGCCGATTATGAAGCTTAGCACAGATAGCAAAAAGGATATGGAAATGGCTACAGAGAGCACCGTTATGGAGGATTCAGTTAAGGGAGATGGAGCAAGTGATTCGGTAGCTATGGAAGCTCCATATGAGGGAGCTGCATCAGATTCAGCAGAGGAAATGGTGGCAGAATCTGTGGAAGAAATGTCCACTGAAGCAACAGACGGTTTACAGTCAAGTGCTAACGGACAAGAAAGCCCAGCACAGTCACCAATGGTAGGTGATACAACTAATAATCACTGGAACGTGGGTTCTGATTCGGAAACTGAGCTAGAGGCACAGCTTAAGGATATTCAGGGAATTCAAACTGATGCAAGAAAGCTTAAGATAATTGTTGAATTTGATTTTTCTAATGAGGATCAGGTTGTTGTTAAGATAACTAGCAATGTAAGCTCTGAATATGCAGAATTTGATATTAATGTTGACGATAAGGTGATATTATCTAATCCATTATATATTCAGGCTATGGATTCAATGATTTATACAGCAGAGATAACACTTGATTCTGTGACTGTAGATTCAGAAGGTAACATAACGGGAAGAATT
>JAGALE010000103.1 GCA_017625335.1 Lachnospiraceae bacterium | reverse complement strand
TCAGACATAATATGGTCACTCTTAAGATAGTTGTAAAGTCCTCTCCACTTAGCATATTCTGTTTCTCCCACCTGAGTGAGAAGAACATAATTCTTGGCAGTAGCGTAAAGGTAGATTGAGCATATTAAGCAGGTAGCACCAAGTATAGTGTAGCTGCCAAATGCAAAATCAAGTCTGGTGAAATATGAGATAAGGTTTACAAATATCAGGAGTATAATAGCCCAATTCCTGTATGACTTAGCAGTTCTAAGAAGCTGGTCCTTAGGTCCTGTAAAGTCTGCTTTTTGTATGTAGCCACCGTTAACACCCTGATTAGTAATGGCCTTCTTGATATTTTCCTCGAAGGTTCCTGTGTACTCATAATCCTGAGAAACTCTTCTCTGTAAATGGCTCATAAGAATCTGATTGCCACTAGCGTGACGTACTAACAGGTTGTAGTAAAGTATCTCGCTTTCAGTAAGAGGTTCTGCAGGCATAATTGAAGCTTCCTGGTTTTGAGCCGGATTCTTAATAGTAATCATTGCGTCGCTTGGACCGTACTCTTCAATCTCCACATAATCCTTTCTTGCAAGGCTTAAAAGCAGAGCAGAGTAAATACCTGAATCGTCCTTAGGAGACTTGCCCTTAGAAAAAACTAAAGCCGCCGCAAAGTTAGGGTCTAAGTCACTAGGAATTCCTGTATAAAACTCCGGTACCTCAGCAGGCTCATAGAATACATGCTGAGTGTGCATACGATTTTTGGTATTAAATGTTTTGAACAGTATACTAGCTGCTATTATTAATAATGTTATAAATATAAATATTTTAACTGCGTTATATGTATCAGGCTTGCTTAGCTCTACATCTGCATCATACCTTATTTCATCTAAAGCATAATCGTAGGTGTAATCATTATATAATGCGCTGTCTGTAAGAATATGCTTATCCTCTCCGTAGGCAACTAGCTCAAACTCGATATACTGGTTATATGGCTTAAACTGAAGCTCATCCTCATCCAAATCTATGGAGAAGGTGTGATAGCCAGGATATAATGTAGTTGATTCATATACTGAAAAACCATTTCCGTTGGTTCCATAGGTGTAATATTCGTAGTTTCCAACTGCTGGCATATCCTCCTCAGGAATAATAATCTCAGCCTTGTAGGACTCCAAATCTGTAACAGGCATCTCGCCATACAGCAAAAGGTAAAGGTCAGAACAATCCTTGTACTTAAGTCCTACATGATTTATCTCATAGCATATCTCAAATGTAACCTCATCTCTATAGATTCCGTCTACATAGAAGAATAAAGCCTCGTAGAGATCACTAGCCTTATTGTAAGGACCTGGGCTGTGATACCATTTTCCTGCAAGCTCATCCACCTCGGATCTTTCCCATTCAATAGAGCCACATTCTTCAAGCTCTACCAAGCTTCCGTCCTCCATAACCTGGTGTACGGACAGAACATTGTAATCAAGTCTAAGTCCGTCTACCTCCTCCTCGATAAGGTCTCTCCAAAGCTCGTAGCACAAATCATCCTCGTTAGCCTGGTGAACATCAAAGGTAACTCGCTCTACAACTCTAGCCTTAGTACCGCCATCAGATTCGTCGTCGTAAATAATCTGAGCTTCCACGCTAGTAAGCTTTTGGTAATCCCAAGGGCTTAGGTCGATGTAATCAAATATGTAGCCGTATTCCAAGACGAAATATATTATAACCGGCATAAGGAAACAAAGAGCAAATATGCTAAAATATAAGGTTAAACATCCTTTAGCGTTCATATATTTATCCTCCCTTTTTTGTTTTTCTCAATAGGTATATATAATAGCTTAAAGCAATATATAAAGTAGTAAAGTAATAATCAAAAATTGATAGTTAATCCTCTAAAAGTCTTAGACCTGCAGTGTCTGTAACAGGAAGTGAGAAGCAAATGGCCTTAGCCTTGGTGTTAAGTCCTGCTTCCTCCATAATGGCCTGCATAATAGGATTTTTCTGTCCGGTTTTAACAACTATATATATAAGCTCCTTCTCCTGAGCTAAGGAAACACCCATAAACTTTTCTGCAGTAGCCATGCCTGTACCTTTGGCGTGAATTACTGTACCGCCGTAGGCCCCGGCCTTTCTAGCTGCATCCATTATAAGGTTTGTGTATCCAAGCTCCGAGATAACTACTATCAAATCGTGATCTGTATTCTTCAATGTGGATTCCTCCTTCTTTTCATACTTATCATTTTCTATCAAAAACTGTAGAGCCTTTCTGCCACCTATACTGCTAAGAGGAACAGTAAATGCTACTCCTCCCCCAGGGGCGTCAATTTTCAGTACCTTCTCTAGCTGCTTTTTCACAGTGAGCCATTTTTCTTCTTCTATAACGGCGGTTACAACGGTTTTTTCCTTGGATTCGAGTCCCAGCATATCCATGGTTTCGTTGGAAACCGTACCGTAGCCAAGGGAGAGAAACATAACATTAAGCTGATTTTCCTGATAGAGCTTGGCGTAGCTTGATGCAATTTTCCTATCCACTATGGTGGTCATCATATATAAATTTCCCATATGTCCTCCTTGATTTATTGCGTAATTGCTATATCATCTCGAGGGTCTAACCATAACAATTCTATAACCCTCATATCTCAACATAAATTCATCAATGGTTTATAATTCGATAATCTCCATATCTCCATACATTGCAAGAGCTTCTCTGTCTGCCTGGCTGGCAAGCTCCTTGTGAAGCTTACTATCCTTGATTCTGTAGATAAGTCCCATAATCTGAATCGCAATAAGTGGTGTCATGGCAACCATGGAAACGATACCGAAGGCATCAGCTACGATATTTCCGCCTACAGCCTCACATGCACCCATGGCAAATGGAAGTAAAAATGTAGCTGTCATAGGTCCCGATGCAACTCCGCCGGAGTCAAATGCTATGGCTGTAAATATCTTAGGTACGAAGAAGGTAAGTACCAGGGCAATAAGATATCCCGGCACTAAAAGCCACATAATAGAAATACCTGTAAGCACTCTGGTCATGGAAAGACCAACTGAGGCTGCTACACCAAGTGAAAGTGAGGTACTCATGGCTTTAGCTGATATAGCCCCATCTGTAAGCTCCTCAACCTGCTTGGTAAGGACAAATACTGCCGGCTCAGCCTTAACTATAAAGTAACC
>JAGALE010000102.1 GCA_017625335.1 Lachnospiraceae bacterium | reverse complement strand
GTATGAGAGCTTGCTGGAGGAACTGTATACCCGAGCTGCGAAGAAATTCATTGATTCGCGGGTATGAGAGCTTGCTGGAGGAACTGTATACCCGAGCTGCGAAGAAATTCATTGATTCGCGGGTATGAGAGCTTGCTGGAGGAACTGTATACCCGAGCTGCGAAGAAATTCATTGATTCGCGGGTATGAGAGCTTGTTGGAGAAGCTGTATACCCGAGCCGAGAAGAAATTCATTGATTCGCGGGTATAGGAGTAAGCTACATGAGTCACATACCCGAGCTCTGAAGAAATCCACTAATTTATGGGTATAGAAAGAAACTAGCGAGACATGTACCAATAGCAAAAAATATAGGAATTAATTACCTCATATGTGGGAAAAATAAGGGAAATACTTGGTAAATAAAAGTAAATTAATAAAAAAACATTGATTTTGTGTAAATTGCATATAAATCACCATGCAATTGTCAGAATTCCTTGCAATTTGTCGAAAAATTAGGTATTATATTCAAGATGTGAAAATAGAAAAAAGGAGTTATTTTATGGACAACAACAATGAATTCAAGCCATATGTTCCGGCTGAGAAGATTACTCCAGAGATTACAGTTACGTCTATAATCATGGGTGTTATCCTTTCAGTTGTGTTCGGCGCAGCAAACGCATATCTTGGTCTTAGAGTTGGTATGACTGTATCAGCATCTATCCCAGCGGCAGTTATCTCCATGGGTGTTATCCGTGTTATTATGCGTAAGAACTCTATCTTAGAGAGTAATATTGTACAGACTATCGGTTCTGCCGGTGAGTCTCTTGCAGCAGGTGCAATCTTTACACTTCCAGCTCTTTTCTTATGGGCTAAGGAAGGTGTTATGGATAAGCCGGGTATAGTAGAGATTACATTAATTGCACTTATTGGTGGTTTACTTGGTGTTTTCTTTATGGTACCACTTCGTAATGCTCTTATAGTTAAGGAGCATAATACTTTACCATATCCTGAAGGAACTGCTTGTGCAGAGGTTCTTCTTGCCGGTGAAGAGGGTGGTGCAAATGCAGGTACCGTATTTGCAGGTATGGGCTTTGCGGCATTATTTAAGTTTATTATCGATGGTATTAAGGCAGTTCCAGGTGAGATTGCTCTTAAGTTTAAGGGCATGTACTGTGGAGAAATCGGAACTCAGATTTATCCTGCGGTTATGTCAGTAGGTTATATCTGTGGACCACGTATTGCATCCTATATGTTCGCCGGTGGTGTACTTAGCTGGATGGTACTTATTCCACTTTTTGTTTTACTTGGAGGAGATGCAATTATTGCTCCTGGTACTGAAACAATAGGCGCAATATTTGCAGCAGACGGAGCTTCCGGAATTTGGAGCTCATACATTCGTTACATCGGAGCAGGTGCTCTTGCAGCAGGTGGTATCATAAGCTTAGTTAAGTCATTACCACTTATTATCACAACTTTTAGAGATGCTGTTAAGGGTATGGCAGGTTCTTCAGCATCAGGCGCTATTATGGAGCCTGACAAGGGAGAGGTTCCACGTACACAAAGAGAGCTTAGTATGAAGCTAGTAATCGGTGCTATCATCGTACTCACACTTCTTATATGGTTAATTCCAGCTATTCCTGTTAGCCCACTTGGTGCAGTTATAGTTGTTGTATTTGGTTTCTTCTTCGCAACTGTATCATCAAGAATGGTTGGTATTGTTGGAAGTAGTAACAACCCAGTTTCAGGTATGGCTATTGCAACACTTCTTTTCACTACAGTTATCCTTAAGTTAACTGGTGATACAGGAGCACATGGTATGCAGGGTGCTATTGCTATAGGTTCTATTATCTGTATTGTTGCAGCTATTTCAGGTGATACTTCACAGGATCTTAAGACTGGTTACCTTCTTGGTTCAACACCTAAGAAGCAGCAGATTGGTGAGGTTGTTGGTGTTGTAGCAGCTGCATTTGCAATTGGTGGAACACTTTACCTTCTTGACACAGCTTGGGGCTTTGGCTCAGAGGAAATTGGAGCGCCACAGGCTACACTTATGAAGATGGTTATTGAGGGTGTTATGGGAGGAGACCTTCCATGGTCACTTGTTATAATCGGTGCTGTTATTGCAATTATCGTTGAGGTATTAGGAATTCCTGTACTTCCATTTGCAATCGGTGTTTACCTTCCTGTTCATCTTAATGCATGTATTATGGTTGGTGGTCTTGTAAGACTTGCCTTCGATAAGATGAAGAAGAGAGAAGAGGTTAAGAAGGCTATCATTAGCGATGGTATCTTATTCTGTTCAGGTATGATTGCGGGTGAGGGTCTTGTAGGTATCCTTCTTGCGTTACTTGCAGTATTCGGTGTTGCAGATGCTATCGATATCTCAGGAAAGCTTGGTCTTTCAGAGGGCGTATCAAGTATCTTGGCATTAGTAGTATTCGGACTTGTTATTCTTTCACTTCTTAAGTTCTCAGTATGGAAGAAGAAAAAGTATCCTGCTAAGGAAGCGGCTGAAGAGTAATGAAGAAGAAAAAAGAAGTTATCTCAGCGAATTATCTTGAGAAGATTCCTGCTCGTAAGGAAGGAATTGATTGGGATAAGAATGATGAGAACAAGGTTACACTCCATATCAAGAACGAAGGTTTTATGAATAAAGTTGCTCAGATGCTTTTTAAAAAACCTGAGGTAAGTCACATCTATTTGGATGAGATGGGTAGCTTTGTATGGCCGATTCTTGATGGAAAGATGGATATAATAGCCATAGGAAAGCTTGTAAAAGCAGAATTTGGCGAGAAAGCAGAACCGCTTTATGAGAGGTTGGCTAAGTATTTTCAGATACTGGATAGCTATAATTTTATAGAGTGGAAGTAGAAATACAAATGATATTTCCCCGTCTACGGTTAAGGTAGGCGGGGATTTTTTGTGGGAATAATGTTGATAATATTATCGAGATAATATAAGATACAATAGAATGGTATTGATTTTGTGAGACAGAGAGATGTGATTTTGGAGAGATACAATGTTTACGATAGGAATTTGCGATGATGATGAAAGGTATAGAACAGAATTAGTTGGGTTATGCGATGATTATATAAAATCCAATAATCTTGAATGTGAGATTATCCAGTTTTCATCTGGTGAAGAAGTCCTCGCTTATGAGGGAGATAAAATATGCTTACTTTTGTTGGATGTGGAGATGGGAAAGATAGATGGAATAGAAGTAATGCGACGTTTGGAAAAATCATCGATGGTGTGGAGAATTGTGTTTGTAACAAGCCATGAAGAATGTGTATGGGACTCCTTTGGACTAAAAACATTAGGCTTTGCTGTAAAACCTTTAGATTATAATAAGCTTCAAAAATGGATTAGCATAGCTGTTCGTGAGAATAATGAAAGAGTACCGATTGAGTTTGATACAATAGATGGTCGTATGTATAAATACGTGGATGAAATATGTTATATCAAAGCTTCGGGGAATTATTCAATATTATATGATGGTAATAGTGAAACCTTAGTGAATGGAATAATTAAAGCTTGGCAGGATAAATTAAAGGACACTGCTGTACATAGGATTCATAAGTCATATCTAGTTAATTTTGAGTACATAAAGAAACTACATTCGGATAAGGTTGTTATGCAGGATGGAACTGAACTAAATGTGGGTAGATTATACAGAGAAAAAACAAATTCATTATATAAGGAATTTGTATACGAATTAGCTATGGGGAGAAGATGAGAGGATGTTGGGGACATTATCTTTTAATATAATAGAGTTTATTAACTTTTATCTTATGTATGTAATTGTATTCAATATAAGATTTACAGATAAAAAGCTAAGATATCTGATGGTGGTTTGTGGTTCGCTGGTTATTAATTTTTTTGTATATGTTTTTATGGACAAGAGTATAGGGAATATATTAACGGCTGTGCTTGGATTATTATCGGCAATTGTATTAACTGAAAGCAAACGCTATAAGGTAGTATTGTTATTTCCGTTTGTATATTTTATATCAAGCTTAATTAACGTAACGGGCTCGTATGTATTGGCTTATGTAATGAACATAAAACCTGAGCAGGTATATGAGTCACCATTGCTTACATTTGTATCGGAATGTACAGCTGTAATAATATTATTGATATGGTCTGCACTGAACAAGAATAGAGAGAGAAAGGAAATTCACGTAACAGCAGGTCAGTATATATGGGCGTTACTAGGTGTAGTTTGCTTATTGTTTGTGATAGGCTTTGTTCAAGGTTTGATATTAAATGAGTTTGATTTTTTGATACAGATTAAAGAAAAACTGGTCTTGTTTACAACCATATTGGCCTTTTGTTTTGTAGGATTAAATTTCACCTTACATAATTCGTGGAAGAAAAATATTATTTATAAAACGGAAAATGAAAAATATGATATGTTTATCAATAAACAGGAGGCTTATATAAAAAGAGTAATATTGGAGGATGAAAGAAGACGTAAAATTAAGCATGATATGAATGCCCACATATTGGCTATGAGTATTATGCTGAAAAATAAACAATATGATGAATTAAATTCATATTTTGAAGAATTAAAAGAGTTGCTGGATGACTCGAATGTGAAGAAATATACAGGAATTATGGCAGTGGATTCTGTAATAAGTGAATTTTATTGTAGAGCCGAAGAAATACATACAGCCTGTACATGGGAAGGATACTTAAATTCAGAGGGTAATGTTACTGTATTTGAATTATGTGTATTGTTTTCAAATTTATTAGGAAATGCGGTTGAGGCAATAGAACAAGCTGACGGAGAGAGAAAGCTTGATGTTTATGCTGAGAATGTTGGGGAGAATATTGTTATAACTATAGGTAATTCCTGTAAATCAGATGTAAATATAATGGAAAGGCCAACGTCTAAAAAGGGGGATAATATTTCTCATGGTTTAGGTTTGAGGAATGTAGAGGAAATAATTAATAAACATAATGGTTCTATAAAATATT
Organism: Lachnospiraceae bacterium; assembly: GCA_017625335.1. GTDB lineage: Bacteria > Bacillota > Clostridia > Lachnospirales > Lachnospiraceae > Coprococcus_C. Next base: position 24,187 of record JAGALE010000102.1, on the reverse strand, counting down.
GTGGGCAAGCAGGTTGGTTTCAAGTTAATATAGTGATTTAATGAAACAACTGTTGTTGTATGTCGTTTATTTAAAAAATATGTCGTTCATACAACAACAGTTGTTTTCTTTTTTTATATGTGATTATCTTTTTGTGGGAGGATGAGCGTAAATGAATGAAATTATGATTATAGAATTGTTAAAAAGATTGTTTGGTTAGAATGAAAAGTTTAAAGTTGGACACAACGAATGGAGTTTTTTGCTTTTGACCATGAAAAATACGGAGCAAGAGATATATTCGTAAAGAAGAAAAATAAGTAGTCAAATCAAGATTTGGAAAGAACATATTAAAGATATGTTTTTTTATAGATTTTCATAGAAAGGAGGGTTCATCGTGGAGAGACCAACATATTTATCGTCAGAAAAGGCTGGTTGTGTTGCATGTGGTGCTTTGCCTATTGCATTATCAATAACCTCGGTTACATATTCGTTATGTTTCCCATGGTATGTTGCCGCAGCTGTATAATATGGGTAGATAACTCATTGCGTAAATGCAATGAGTTATCTTGTTGTTATATAGCTTTATGTAATAATTATAATAGGCGGAATTTAGAGAAAAGTTGAGTGGGGTGTTATTTCGATGTGAAATGTACATTCGGCGAAAGAATAGAAAAAATAAAATTTGAATTTAATATAAAATGAAAGGAATACAATGTTATTGTTAAATAAACATTGTATATAGATTGTGTATGATTGATAAAAAGTATCCTATATTAAAAAAACAGTATGCGTTAACGCTTAGGTATAAGGAGTCGATTATATATCCGTTATGTGCAGATGACATTATTACATCCGCAGAATACAATTATGAAAAAATAAATCAAAGTGCAGCGGAAATATTATCGTTATGTAATGGAGAAAATACAATAGATGACATAATTCATAAAATGGCATATAAATATAATCAAGAGTATGAACAAATATCAGATATGGTAGTGGATTTTCTAAATTATTCAAGTGAAAAACAATACATAATGTTTAGTGATGAGGAATTGAAATATCAAATTAATATTGGCGGTGATTTTTCGTTATATACGCCGATAAACGCTGCTTTTGAAATAACAAGAGGTTGCCCGCTAAGCTGCAGACACTGTTATAATGATTCGGGAAAAACACTAGAAGACGAACTTTCTACTGAACAAGTTTATGAGGTAATGGATAAGTTAGAAAACTTGGGGGTTCATAAACTGATGATAACAGGAGGAGAGCCAACAAACAGACAAGATTTTCTGGATATAGTAAAATATGCTTGTTCAAAATTTACTGGAATTACCATAGCTAGTAGTGGTTTTTTGATTACTGAGGAAATTGCATCAAAATTATCTTTGTATAGAAATAAGATAGTTGTTCAAATAAGTTTAGATGGTACACAAGAACATCATGATGGGATACGATGTGTACAAGGCGCATATGAACGGGCAATCGATGCAATTAAGTATTTAAGAAAATATGGTATAATTGTTGTTATTGGAACAACAATTAATGGAGAAAATTTCGAAGATATGGAACAAATTGCACAAGTGGCAAATGAGCTCGATGTGTTACAAGTTACATATGGAGTTACTACTGATATGGGAAGGGCAAAAATAAATAAGCTTAGTTCGCAAATAAATATTGATAGATTTTTTGAGTCAATTAAAAATTTGCACAATGAATTTTTGCCGAAGGGATTGTATATAAATTACTCTGAAGAGACAAAGTGCGAAAATTGTATTACTGATAAAATCTCTTGTGGTGCAGGAATTACTCAAATTGCGATAAGACCAAATGGAGATGTTTCTCCATGTGTGAATTTTGCGTATAGTATGGGAAATATTGTAATAGATGATATATATAATATTTTTTCTTGTGATAAAATGGGGATATTTACAAAACTCCCAGCACCTAGTAAAAAAATGTGTGGAAATTGTGAAAAAATAGATGAATGTAAAAATTGCATTGCGTGTGCTGTGTCTTCTGATGTGGAAGTATGTGCTTGGTACAATTTGTTTAAAACGTCTATAGGTGATTAATAAAAATGATAAAGTTTGAAAATGTTAAAAAATATTATTCCAGTGTAAAAGCATTAGATGATATTTCTTTTATTATTCCTAATGGAGAAATTGTAGGGCTTGTTGGCGCGAATGGCGCTGGAAAAACCACTACAATTAAGTTAATGATGAAACATATCAGCTCTGATGCAGGTAGGATACTTGTGGATGGTCAGGATATTACAAAAGTTCGTGACTATAAAAGGCAAATTGCATATGTTCCTGATGAACCAGTGTGCTATGACTTTATGAGTGTTGAAGAACATTTTAAATTTATTCAGTCAATGTATTCAAATGGTCAATATAGTATGGATGAGTTGATAAAAAGATTTGATATGGAACCACATATGCAGAAGTTGCCATTAGCCTTGTCTAAGGGTAACAAGCAAAAACTGATGATGTGTAATGTGTTACTTAGAGATTTTGATTACCTAATTGCAGATGAGCCTTTCACAGGATTGGATCCTAAGCAAATACACACATTGAAGCAGATATTTATGGAGTTAAGAAATGCTGGTAAAACCATTGTTTTGTCAACACATTTACTAGATACCATAGAATTGTTTTGTGACAGATACATTATGCTGGAAAAAGGGAAATTAATTGCATATGGAACTAAGAAAGAGATTTTTGATATCTTTGGTTATGATGCAAATATGTCTATAGAGGAAGCCTACATAAAGATAACTGGATGTAGTAGAGAAAAAGTTAGGAGTAATGAAGATGGGGATATTAATTAAGTCCTTTTTTAGACAACGACTGAGTTTAATGAAATCAGTTGCATGGTTTTTTGTGGGAATGATTGTGGCAGTATTAATCGTGTGGCCGTACGTTAATTCATTTATGGCATACATAGCACGTTTTTCAGATTATTACGAATTAATTATTTCTTTAGGCTTGTTACTGCTGCTATTTAGAAAAAATCCTATGATATGCATGGATGAAGCCACATTGCATTATTTGGAAGGTACAAAAACTCTTAGGTTAATCTATGTAACTAAGTATTTAATTTCCGTTATTCTATATTCAATAAGTGCGGCAGTAATTACATACATACTCACTAGCTCATTTGATTTGAAGTTGTTTATTGCTTCGGCTGTATTGATGAATTTGTGTAATGTTTTGAACTGGAAGAGCTATCACGAAGTTATACCTATGCACGTGAGTGTGATTTGGTATGTGCTTGTGGCAAACACATTCGTTATGTCACAAAGCGGGATATGCATATTAGTAGGTTTAGTATCTTTGGTGGTATTAAGCTTCATCAAAAATGAAGTGAATTTGGAAAAGTATAAGAAACTTATGAGATTTTCAAGCAAGACTATGGTGGCTCAGGCAACACATAATCATATTATGATTGTAAATCTGGCAAACGAAATGGATAAGGATAAGGACTTTCGCTTAAAGCTAAAAGATGGAATGCTAAAATACCCATTAGTTGCAAAAAGCATTGTAATAGATACTTTAAGGCGACCAAATATATATTGGGGAATAAAAATAATATTACTTATGGTTGCTATTATCTGTGCAAACGAAATTACTACAGAAGGGTTATCTGTAGCAATTATTCCTGTTATGTTTGGGAATTTAATAGCTTCATTTATAAGAGATAGTGCATATGAAGCTAACAAGTTAGTTTTAAAACAGGATAATGGACTTGCAATACCATATAGTGACTGGTGTATTGCAATATCTTATTCAATTGCGCCATTAGTGCTATGCCTTATTACCTTGGCAATCGCTAGTGTATTTTGTGTGTTTAGTTTTATAACATGTTTGAGCGTTTTAGTAGTTAATTTGTTTATTGTTGTTATGTGGCATAAAATGGTAGTAAGTTGGCCTAATAGACGAAAACTGATAGAAATAATTGGATATTCTTTGTGCATGGTAAGTTTTATGATAATAATATAAATAAACTCAAATGATTTGGAGAAGTACAATGAAGAAAAAGTATATAGGGATTAGATGGTATTCACAAAGACAAGATGTTGTTGAGTGTATTATAGCCAATGGTATTAATGTGATGATGCAAGATTCTGATTTTGGTGTTGTATATTGTGAGGAGATGCATAAGGGCACGAAAATAATATCGAGTAATGATTGGGAAAATAGTAGGAGTTTACCAGATGTTGTAAAACAAACCTTAAGTGAAAAGTCTATTCCGTTGAATGATTCTGTTATTATTGATTTATCAAAAGATTGTTATAATAATGTTTATGAAACCCTATCAGAATTGGGAGAAGTGCAGGAATTGCATATTAAGGTAAGATCGATGATACAAAGCACTTTTTTTTATGAAAACACAGAACAAAGATTGTTTGATAAGTTAGATGTTTTATCGGGTGAAATTTTTGCTAGCATAAATATGTTTTCGGGAAACAGTGTAATTAAAAGAGAACTGTGTTTTTGTGTGAAAGAGGATTTGAGTGAACAGATAATGGGAGCGGTAAATTCTATATTGTATGAATATAAAGATAAGATAAAACTTGAAAAAATTAATATAAAAAAAGGTTTATACGATATTGTTCTCCCATCAGGGCGAGGAGGAATACTTATTCATGAAACTATAGGTCATAGTTTAGAAGCAGATCATTTTTTTGATAGTAAAAATTGTTTGAATAGTATGTTGGGTAAGAAGTTATTTGATACGAATATATCAATTTCTGATACTTGCAGTGAAAAGGATATGTTGTCGTATGAATATTCTGCTGATGGATCATTGGTAAAAAATGTCGATTTGGTGAAAAAAGGAAGCATAAATGGAATACTTTCCGACCAAACATCATCAAAATTATGGTCAATTCCTGATACTGGTAATGGAAGAGTTTCAGACTATGGGCATTTGATAATTCCAAGGATGAGAAATACATTTTTGCATAATGGAAATTATGATAAAAACGACATTTTTTCAGATACGTATGAAGGGATATATGCTCTAGAAATTGGGGGAGGTAGAACCAATATTCAAACAGGTGAATTTGTATTTAATATATTAAGGGGATGCCTAATAAGGGATGGAGAATTTGTTGGAATAACTGATCCGTTTTTGTACAAAGGAAAAATTATAGATACCTTAAATAAGGTTGATATGATTGCTAATGATTTATCATTTGAATTTGGGTATTGTGGGAAACAAAGTCAATTGGTGCCTGTTTCGTATGGTCAACCCACTATAAGAGTATCGAAATATAGGTTTGGAGATTAATTATGATTAACGAAGAACTATTTAGGGAATATCAGGAATATATTTTAAATTATAATAATAAAGAACTATTATTATATAGTAAAAATGATTACTATTATGAGTATGATAAAAAAGAAATAAGAGTTAGATTTAATGAAGAGAATGGCGTTGGAGTAAGGGAATTCAATAGTAATGGGGTAATATTTGAGGCGTATGATGGTTTTTCAATCTCAAATCTGCTAAATAAGAAGCCTCGAAATAGGTGTGAATTGCCATTTTCAAATATAGTTGATAGTGCTGCGTGCTCTCGTAATATTAATTTTGAGGATATAAATAAAATGAGAATAGGTTATGATGAAGAATTAACTGCTTCGGATTTTGCATATCAAATTATTGATAAGGAAAAAACTCGTAAATCGAGGGTGTGTAAAATACTTTATCAATATCAACAAGAAAATTGTATACTGATAAATTCAAAGGGTGTAGCGGGTTATTATATGAAAAAACTCTTTTCACCAAGTATAATATTTGAAGATAAGTTAATATACGATATATATCCTGAATTTGATAAAGAAAAATGGTACAATATATGGGAACTGAATTGTAATAAATCATTAGAGGTACATGCTTTTCAAAGTAAAATTGAATATATACTATTGACACCTAATGTTTTTGGGCAGATTATTTATTTTTTAATATTAGGTTTACAGTATAATTTAGTAAAATTGGGTAAGTCAAAATATAAACTGGACGACATAGGAAAAAAAATGTTTAGCAATGCTATTACGATGGAAGAAAATTCAAACGATAATCATAGCTTGGAGGGGAATTGTGATGGTGTCGGTTTAAAAAGAATTCCCCAAAAAATAGTCAAAGATGGAGTTATAACTGATTTTATTTCATCAATGGTTGATGGTATTGATGGTAGTGGTTCGTCCGCATATAGATTGTCGTACAAACAACCCCCCATAACTAAAGCATCAAAAGTAAGTGTTTTAAGCAATATTTCAAAAAAAGAATTTCAAAAAAACTATGTTGATTACTTGGAAATTACAAGTTTATTTGGTATAAATGAAAGCTATAATATCGCAAATGCACAATTTTCGTCTAATGGTGATGGTATAGTATATAAAAATGGAAAACCTATATATAGAGTTGAATTTAATTTTATTGCCAGTGTTGAAGATATTCTTAAGGAAGTGATATGCGTGCTTGATGAAAAAAAATATGTTGCAGATGGCTCTATAATTACAGGTGCTGCCTTGGTTGAAAATAAGGGATTTGTATGTTAGTAGATATATATTTTGCAAAAGGTATACGAGTAATTCCTTTTTCAAAATAATCATAAAGTAGAAGGAAGAGGAAGGAAAGCCCCTTCCTCTATTGCTTTGTATAAGAGAAATATTGGAGTTCTACCCCCTTATGTTCATCTTAAAATCAAAACTCAAGCAATTTTGGACATGTGCTATTCACTGAAAAAGTGACATAGTTTCCCTTTTTTTAATGATTTTTTACGGAATTTTCACAAATTGCGAAAAAATTTACACAAAATATATACTAACGTGTTATACTTAGTTGGATTTATTTGAAAGATAAAACTATAAATCACATATTACATATGAAAAGCTTTATGTATGAGTTCAAGAGGGGGATAAAAATGGCGACAACGGATTGTGTTAATGGTGTTAAATTATGTGGAAAATTCGATGAAAATCTTAATCATATATCCAGTAACTATGCCATGCAGAATTTTATAGGTGATAATTTGATGCATTCTATGTACCGTATTGTTCATTCGGGAGATGCAGAAAAGGTAGAAGGTATGCTTAGACGCTGCAGAGCAGGAAATGAATGTATGGAGATTGTCCGATTATTAAGTCAGGATGATGTGTTTATTAACTTCATTTTTAGAGCAAAGTATGATGAGGCAAACCGGGAATATAGTATAGAAATGTCAAATGCTGATGAGAACAATTCTATCTTGGATAATCTTGGCAGAGAGATTCGTTCTCTTAGAGCATATATTACTTTGGAGAATGACGTACTTCTTAATTACAATCATAAGACCAAGGTAATTAAGCTGTTTATAGTATCTGATAAGATGGATGTCACTCTTTATGAGAAAAGGATAGACACCTGGCAGGAACAGATGATAAGCAGTGGCTACATTATGGATGATCAGGATAAGACAGTTTTCCAGCAGATGTGTAGTGATATTAAGAATAAAACACCGAAGAAAACCTATCAGTTTAGAAGCAGTATAATAAGAAAGGGTGAACAGATCGATTATAATAAAGTCACTATAAGCCCTATTGCCGAGGATGATGGTGTAATAGAGACAGTGGGCAGATGGACAATTCTTAGTGCTGTTGACGGGGAACCGGTAGATGATTTCTGTGTTGATACATACATTGATCCATTAACAGAGCTTTTGAATAAGAAATCAATTACCGATTATGCAAAAGAGGCAGTTACGTCAGGTAATAATGAGAGAGTTGCCTTTGCCATGCTTGATCTTGATAACTTTAAAGCAGTTAATGACACCTATGGACATTTGTTTGGTGATGAGGTGTTGAAGACAGTAGGTAAGATAATCAAGGATGCAGTAAGTGGAATTGCTGTGGCAGGACGAATGGGCGGAGATGAGTTCTTCATAGTGTTTAAGGACTATGTAGATGAGCTTCACCTAAGAAATGCACTTAGAACCATAAAGATAAATATAGTGGCATATTTCCATGATAAGATGGGAGATATACAGCTTTCCTGTTCTATAGGAGCAGCCAGAAGTGATAAGGATTACAGAGATTATTATAAGCTGTTTAAGGTGGCGGATAAGGCGCTTTACATAGCTAAGCAAAAGGGTAAAAATCGTTACATAATATATAAGACTGAATTACATGGACAGTTTATGGCAGATGACAGTCAGACTCAGGTGGAGATGAAATCAAGCTATTATGATGAAAATGACATTCATGATATCGGTCATTGGATGAAGATGGTATTGGTTAACGGAAAGGGTGAGATACCTGCCATGCTTGAGCATATGGCTAAAGCCTTTCATTTGGATAGAGTTGGTATCTATATTAATAGTGGAAATGTGTCAGAGTATGAATATAGAAAGCCGGGAGTAGTTCCAGGGAATGGCACATTAATACAGAACAAAAAATACTTAGACTTATTCCAGGATGAAGCCTTGGTTGTAGAAAATGTAAATACTATAGAATACTCAGTTCCTGAATGCTATAAGCTGCTTTCCTCTACAGACTGCAAATCCTTTGTACAGGTTTTGATTAAGGATTTGAATGATGAGGTAGTGGGATTGATATCATTTGATATATGCAATTCGTTTGTTACCTTCCCTAGCAGAGTTGTGGAGAATATTAAAACCTATGGAAATTTCCTGGCAGGAATTATGATTTAAAGACCATTTAATCAAAAATAATTATTGAAAAATAAAAAAAATAAAGTATACTACTAGAATATGAGAAATAAGCTTACATATAGTAGTATGCAACAGGAGGAACCAAAATGGAATTAAACATACCAGAGATTTATGGATGTTATGTGTTTAACGATAAGATAATGCGTAATAAACTGCCTAAGGATGTATATAAGGCACTTCGTAAGACTATTCAAAATGACACACATTTACAACTAGATATTGCTAATTCCGTAGCAGTGGCTATGAAGGAATGGGCTATAGAAAATGGGGCAACTCATTATACTCACTGGTTCCAACCTATGACAAATGTTACCGCAGAAAAGCACGATAGCTTTATCGAGCCAACAGGTGACGGACAGGTAATTATGGATTTCTCAGGTAAGGCACTTGTAAAGGGAGAGCCTGACGCGTCAAGCTTTCCATCAGGTGGACTTAGAGCTACCTTTGAGGCTAGAGGCTATACTGCATGGGATCCAACATCACCTGCGTTTATTAAGGATAAGACACTTTACATACCAACTGCATTCTGCTCATATTCAGGTGAGGCTCTTGACAAGAAGACACCTCTTCTTCGTTCTATGGAGACCTTGAATAGATCTGCAGTTAAGATGCTTCATCTCTTAGGACATGAGGATGTTAAGCACATTTCCATAACTATTGGAGCGGAGCAGGAATATTTCCTTGTAGATAAGGACGTTTATCAGAATAGAAAGGACCTTAAGTTTACAGGTCGTACACTTTTTGGTGCACCGGCACCTAAGGGACAGGAGCTTGAGGACCACTACTTTGGTACTCTTAAGCCACGTATAGCAGCATTTATGCATGAGCTTGATATGGAGCTTTGGAAGCTTGGAATTCCGGTTAAGACTAAACACAATGAAGGTGCGCCTGCACAGCATGAGCTGGCACCTGTATTTGAAACTGCCAATGTTGCAGTAGACCACAACCAGCTTACTATGGAGATTATGAAGAAGCTTGCTGATAAGCACAATATGGTTTGCCTTCTTCATGAGAAGCCATTTGCAGGAATTAACGGAAGTGGTAAGCACGACAACTGGTCCCTGACAACTGATACAGGAGTCAACCTATTTAATCCTGGCAAGAATCCTGCAGAGAATACCACATTCCTTGTGTTCCTGGCAGCAGTACTTAAGTCTGTGGATGACTATGCTGATTTGCTTAGAATCTCAGTTGCCAGCGCTGGCAATGACCATCGTTTGGGTGGACATGAGGCACCACCTGCTATAGTATCTGTTTATTTAGGTGACGATTTATATAAGCTTCTTCGTTCTATTCAGAAGGATAGAGAGATTAACCAGCAGGATAAGGTGGAGATGGATATAGCTAAGGTGCTTCCACATTTCCTTCAGGACACAAGTGATAGAAATAGAACATCACCATTTGCATTTACAGGTAACAAGTTTGAGTTCAGAATGCTTGGTTCATCTGCATCTGTTGCAGACCCTAATGTATACCTTAACACTGCAATGGCTGAGACACTTAATATATTTAGAGAAAGACTTGAGAATGTACCGGCTGAGGAGCTTGATGCAGAGATAAGAAAGCTTATTCAGGATACTATGGCAAACCACAGAAGAGTAATCTTCAATGGTAACGGCTACACTCAGGAGTGGGTTGAGGAAGCTAAGAATAGAGGCCTGTTCAATCTTGTATCAACACCTGAGGCACTTGAGCAGCTTACAAGTGAGAAGAACAAGAAGCTTCTTCTTGGCCACAAGATATTTACAGAGCAGGAGCTTTACTCAAGATATGAGATTCTCCTTGATAACTATATGAAGACTGTAAGCCTTGAGGCTAACACTATGGTTGAGATGATTCAGAAGGATTTACTTCCTGCAATTGTTTCTTATACAGAGCAGTTAGCTAGAACAGCAAGCCTTAAGAAGTCTGTAATAGAGGATGTGTCCTTGGTAAGTGAGGTTGCTCTTATTAAGAAGCTTTCACAGGCTCAGACAGACCTTTACAATGGTATCGAGAAGCTTAAAGCTGACAATGCAGCAGCGAAGTCGATTGAGGATCACCTTGAAGCGGCTAAGTTCTATCAGAGCGTAGTACTTAAGGATATGGCTGATATCAGAGTGTTCGCTGATGAGGCTGAGGCAGTAATGCCTGAGAATATGCTTCCATATCCAACCTATGGACAGCTGTTGTTTTCAATATAATGGATAGCTGATTTGCTTGTGGATTCATTATTTATTTGGCATTAACATACTGAATTTATAGTGTTTTTATTTATTTCATATCCGGCGCTTTTGTAAGCGCCGGTTTTTTTGTTTGCAATGCCCGGAAATTACATATGTTTTGGAGACAAATATGAGTGGTTAAAATGCGGGCAATTTGAACAGGAAATAATCTATATGCACAAGTGGAACTATAAAAGAGTTATTACCAACTATTAAGACCGTGTATTTGAGGTGGTTGGTAGTTGATATATTTTGGGGAGATTTGATATAATATTCAAATAGAGTAGGAGGTGGAAAATGTCTGAAAAGCATGACATAAATCTTAACATACATTATTCGGCACCTGATGAGGTATGGCGCAGAATTAGTGAAGTGTACGAAGAAATGCCATATTGGGCAGGTTCCAACCCATTGCCACATTGGAGTGGAGAAGAAATTGACTTGACAGCATCCGTAGAATCCGGTGGTATTCAAATTACAGGAAAGATGCCGGAAAGCATATGGAATGACTGGTACGATAACCTTAAGGAAAAACTAACAAAAAAACTTGGCTATGAAATTGGCGAGCCGGAAGAAGGATTTGATTTTAAGTATTGGGAGCCGTTTGTAAAAGAGTATTCAAACATAAAAAGCATTGATGGTAAAAGAATTGTATTTGACGATTATTCTGCTTTTCATTTTGATGCTTTTGATTATTGTGAGAGAAAAATTGATGCCAATCCACCATACTTTTTATTTAAGTCAGAAAAAATTGAACTTCGAATTCAATTTACAAAAGCAGGAGTCTTTTCAAAGAATCAAAATAATAGAGATTTTCTAGAATTGCAAAAGAAACTTGATGAGATTGGATATAGAACGAGAGATTTGTCCTAGTAATTAATGTCGGTTAGAAATTGGAGTAATTGTTATGGAAATATTTAATGCGAAGCCTTACTGTGAAAATACAATAAAATTTGTCCAGCAGTTTGGGAAAAATTTTTCTTATAAATCTGAGGATATAGCTGATATGGAAGAAATTCTTGATATTATACATAAAGATTATATCAATAAAGATATTTCTGAGAAAACAGCTGAAAAAATAGCGATTTCGATGGGGATATATCTAGGTCAGGTTATGCTTGAAAGCAAACTTTCTGAATGTGGCTATGAATGGATGGTTGATAATAACCAACCCTGTCTTACAAAAAATGATAAAAACAAAATGTATCCTATTGCGAAAGTATGGAAGAGAATAACAAATGGCGTTGAAGATAATGTAAAGTCATTTTATGATATTGGAATTGTAATTGCAGAGGGGAGATTCGACAAAAGATAGAATGAAGTATGAGTTAATAAACTTAGAAAATAGCATATTTGAATCAGATGACTTTGAACATGAAATAAAACTGGGAACTGGCAGATTTTATTATGTGCTGTGTGATGAACAGCCCTATTTTAAGGTTGAAGTGGATTTAAAAAAGTTATTTGATAATGCAATTATTTACAATGATTTTCTGCTGGTTGGTACTTTTGATACAGTATATTTTATTGATTTACTAGATTTAAGAATAACCCAAATAGATGTTGAAATGTACTTTGGGTATTTTGTAACTACAAAGGATGCTCTTTATGTACTAGATGGAGAAGGAATAATAGCATTTGATTCGCGTATGAATGAAATGTGGAGAAATCACAGCTTGGCTATAGATGGTGTAATATTTAATGAAATGATTAACGATGAAATAATGAGTGTATCCTGTGAAATGGACCCACCAGGGGGCTGGGTTGATAGAAAGATAAATGTTAAGCAAGGAGAAGTGGTATAAAAATGTTGGAGAGGTACATATAAAGTGTTAAAACAAGATAATGCATATCTTAATATTGAATTAAAGGGTGACATCTTCAAGGAAATAAACGACCAATACAATATGGAACAGGAGCGTATGAGAGCAGGGGATAAAATGCTGGCCAGCAAGATGGGCGACATTTATAAGGATGTATTCAAATGCAATGAAAACATAACCCTGACCAAGTCGGAATGCTTTGGGAATATCATCATTGACGATAATCATATTGTGGTTGAATGGGATATAGATGGTTGCGTAGTTGAATTCTATTATGAGCAATATTGGGATTTGATGAATTTGACAATCGGCTTATCAGGTTGCGAAAAAGCCTTGGATGAGATTGCAAAGGCATTTCAGAATTATTATATGAGAGAGTTCAAGTATTCTGTGGAGAAGAAGGAAAACACAATGCCAGGATATGATGGGAGTTCCATAACATACTTGAGATATAATTTGATTATAGAAGATTTATGATGAAATTTAAGAGGAATATATAATGGAAATAATAGAATTTTTTAGCACAGATAATAAGGAGTACTGGCTCTCAAAAATCAAGGAATGTGATTGGGGAGCAGGTCAGTATTTGGAAAAGCTATTGAGAGAGGAAAAGTTAAAACAGCTTGTTGGTGAGAGTACAATGGTTCTTATGCTGGTGGATGGAGATAAACTAGTGTCATTTTGCACCTTTGCTGAAAAGGATGATATTCAGCCAACAGATTTGACACCTTGGATTGGGTGGGTTTATACATTCCCAGATTACAGGGGAAAGCGCTATGCGGGAAAGCTGCTTGGACATGCTGAAGCATTGGCGAAAGAGGCTGGAATTAAAAATATCTATATCTCAACCAATCATATTGGGCTATATGAAAAGTATGGTTACGAGTTTTTCCAAGTGATGAAAGATATAGAAGGAGAAGATTCCAGGGTGTATGTGAGAAATCTATAGATTATGGTTTGCAAGATAGACTCTATACATTAAGGGAAGTGTAAATATGAACATAGTACCATTTACAAATATAATTGAAGAATACCTAAAAGAGGACACTGTAATCAACTACAAATGTGAATCAATTACCCAGCTATCTAACCAGCTATTTCAAAAGGCAGATAACGAACTGGAATATATTAGAATGGCTTATGAGTATGTGAGAGATAACATTTCTCATTCAGCGGATATAAATGCGGATTTGCTTACCTCTACTGCTTCAGAGGTATTAGAGGCTGGTCATGGAATTTGCTTTGCTAAATCACATTTGCTGGCAGCTTTGCTTCGCGCGAAATCCATACCTACAGGTTTTTGTTATCAGAAGCTGATTTTGGATGATGAAACAGCGCCGGTTTTAATATATCACGGGCTTAACGGTGTATATATTTCGGAATTAAAAAAGTGGATTAGGCTTGATGCAAGAGGTAACAAGGAAGGGGTAAATGCCCAGTTTTCTCTAGACACAGAACAGCTTGCATTTCCTATACGCCCAGAATTGGGAGAGGTTGATGGATTTGTTGTATATCCTGAACCCGATGTGAAGGTATTAGAAAGATTGAGAAAATATGACACTAGAAGTGAGCTATGGGAGGATCTTCCTACGGAGCTTGGGTATGGGGTGGATAAAATAGTCGCAGCCTGTGGAAATGATTGTTCAAGCTGTCCCAGATATATAACACATCCATTTGAAAAATCGGATGAACAGCTACAGCATACAGCCGAGTTGTGGATGAAAATAGGATATCGTGACCATATTGTATCCAAGGATGAAATATCCTGTACAGGGTGTAAACCCGAAAATTGGTGTAGGTACAAGGTTGTAAAATGCTGTGAGGATAGAGGTATTAAAACTTGTGCAGAGTGTGTAGAATATCCCTGCGCTAATATGAAGGAATGTTTTGAAGTTACCAGGTCGTTTGAACCACAATGTCGAAAGGTTTGTACTGATGAGGAATATGAGCAATTAAAGAAGGCTTTTTTTGAAAAGGAAAAGAATATTAGCCTCAAAAGTAAAGTTAAAAAGGGGTGTTAACGAAAACACTTATCATTGACTTGCCACACACAAATTAGGTATAATTTATTATATGCAATTAAGTCGATTTAACAGGCTGATAGAATAAAATCGCAGGTCGATATAGCAATAATAACAATACAGTAAAACGCAATGCAAAAGAATAAAACACAATAAAAAACGATAACACAAAGGAGACACGCCTATGGACAAACTAATTAGAAGACAAACTCTAAACCCAGACCAGTATAAAAGAGCTAACGGCACTATGTGCCTTATACTATCAGTATGTTACCTGGTCTATATCATAGTTGAGATAATGAATATTAGTAAGCATGGTATGTCTGCCGGAGTTACGGCAAGATGCGTACTATATGGTCTTACTATGGCTGCTACTATTGTACTTTATAAGCTTATGGCCCAGAAGAAATCCTGTATGATTATATTTGCAGTTATGTTCCTTGTTTCCTATGGATTTTTGGTGTTTGGTAATGGCGTGGTAGTTATAATGTTTGCATTCCCAACCTTGATTGGATTCATGATTTATCTTAATTCTGTGGTGGTTGGCATAGGGTGTATAAGTACATTCATTATTTGTGCTATAAAGTGTATTATCCTTAAGGGTGAGGGCAATACAGAGCTGTTTAACTATGGCTTGCTTATTGCAGCAGGTCTTGTGGTGGCAACAGTTGGTGCACTGAGTGCTGTTTTTAGACTTATAGATTTCAGCAAGGAAGACAGAGCAGTTATAGAGGATGAGGCTGCAAGAAGAGCTGAGGTTGCCGGAGTTGTAGGAAGAATAGTAGGTAATCTTAATACAGATTTCATGGAGATATTAGAGGGCTTAAGAGAGATTCAGGCGGGTATGACCACTGCTGATGATGCCATGACTGACATCTCAGGAAGCTCTGAGAGTACAGCTGATGCGGTTAATCGTCAGGTGGAGAAGACAACACAAATTCAGGACAGCTTAGAGAATACTAATGACCTGGCAGTAAGTGCCAGACAGACAACTGTAGAGCTTAATGAGGTAATCAAAGAGGGTAAATCTATGGCAGATGATTTGCTGGAGCAGTCATCTATTGTTGATAAAAACATGATGAAGATATCTGAGACCATAGAGCAGCTTGCGGAAAATGTTAAGAAGGTTTCAAGCATTACAGAGGCTATAGTAAATATTTCATCACAAACCAATCTTCTTGCTTTAAATGCATCCATAGAGGCAGCCCGTGCCGGTGAGGCAGGTAAGGGCTTTGCGGTAGTTGCAGATGAGATTCGTAAGCTGGCAGAGGAAACACAGACCTCTACAGAGCTGATTACAGAGATTATAGATGAACTTACTCAGGTTACTGAGGTAACTCAGGAAGAGATTATGGAATCTGTGGGCTGCATCAATGTACAGCGTATGAAGGTGGATGAGGTTAACTCAAGCTTTACAAGAGTTGAGTACGGTATGCAGGAGCTTAAAGCTGCTGTTGAGAAGATGAGTAAAGAGGTTGAGTCAGTTCTTGAGGCAAACACGGAGATTGTGGAAAGTATATCACTGCTTTCAGCTACATCAGAAGAGGTTTCAGCAGGAACTGTAAGTTGCAAGGAAACTATAGATACAGCTCATGATAATCTGGAAAGATTTTCAGTGAAGGTTGATGGTACCTTCGAACAGCTTAAGATACTTGAGGAGACTGCGGGAGCGTAAAAATATATTAAATGTGCAATAGAGGTGACATAGCTGTTGGGAGAAGGCTATGTCACTAATCATGTGAGATAAATTCGTTAATTAATCTACAGGGGGATTAAAAAAATGAAGAACAAAGGTTTAAATTTAAGAATTATTAATCGTGACATGCTAAAGTACATAGCTATTCTTTTTATGTTTATAGGGCATTTCCTGCTTTATACAATAAAAGAATTAAGGCTACTTGGAATACCTGGTAACATAGCAAATGTATTGGTACAGCTTGAGTTTATGGCACCGCCTATATTTTTCTTTTTTATAGCCGAGGGCTTTCGCTATACCAGCTCTAAGAAGAAATATGCTATAAGACTTTTGGTGTTTGCTGTAATAACTCAGGTTGCATATGTACTATGTGACACTATGACCTTTGATGTTGTTAAGTTTTTTACAGAGTGGAATGTAATAATGTCCTTACTTTTAGGTCTTGTGGTTTTAATCATATGGGAGTGGGAAAAGCCATTGCTGCTTAGATTGATACTGATAGCTATATGCTGCGGTGTAAGCTATGGACTGAAAATGGAGTGGGCCATAACAAGTCAATTGATTATCTTAGTATTTCATGTGTATAGGGAAAACCCGGTTGTTAGATTTGCGCTTTATGAGCTTATTATGCTTGGTTACATTGTAATAACTTTAGGAGGATTGAATGCTATTCTTATCCAATGGGAGTTTTTAGTTATAACGCTTATAGCTATTATTTTGATTACATTTTTCTATAACGGAGAAAAGGGAAAGCATCCTAAGTTTTCAAAATATTTCTTCTACGTATTTTATCCTGCGCACTTGATACTGATATATATTGTTAGGCTGATTGCGGGGTAATGTTATTTGAGATATTTATAGTATGGAATCTTGACTGCACGTAAGGTACAGAGATAGAATTAACTTATATACATAAGGAGGGTACCATGGGAAGAGAAGAACAGGAAGTACAGGAATTAGAGTATTCAAAATCTAAGAGAGATAAAAATAAGTCAAATAAAGAAAGTGGCAAGGAAATCTTCGCCAAATACTTTAGTAAGAGTGCAACAACAATCATAATAGCAGTGATAGTTATAGCTGTGATTGCAGTGGTGCTTACAAAGGTATTTAAGAAAGAAGAACCAGTTAAAGAGGTTATTACCGTTTCAACTCTTGAGAAGATAGTTGAGGTAAGTGACCTTTCTACATTTAAGGTGGTATATAATGGTGTTGCCTGTGCAGAGGACAAGTACTATGTGTCCTATGAGGCTACAGTTGATGCAGGTATCGACTTTGAAAAGATAGACATTACTGTGGACAATGAGATGAAGAAGGTTACTATCAAGCTTCCAGAAGCGGAGATTCTTGATACATATGTGGATATAGCATCTCTTGATTACATATTCATAGATAAGAAGGCTAACACAGAAACTGTTTCTGAGGAAGCCTACAAGCTTTGTAAGTATGATGTGAAGCAGGAAAGTGAAAGTCAGGAGGCTATTATAGATCTGGCTAATCAGAATGCACAGAATGTGGTTATAGCTTTAGTTAAGCCTTTTGTTGATCAGGTGGATCCTGAATATCAAATAGTTGTAGAGTAGGAGGATAAGGATATGAAGAAGCTTTTAGTTAATATAATGTTAATCCTTATGACTCTTAGCTTAGTGGCTTGTGGAGATAAGAAGGAAGAGGAAAATACTGCAAATATGGAGCCAGAGGTTACACAGATGCAGTCTATATGCGAGCTTTCTGTAATGGAATGCTATTATCATAATGTGGCAAAATATTTTGAAGAGGATGCTACAGGCAAGTGGTTTTGGGCAAAGGATAAGAAGTTTTGGATAGAGTACAGTGGAATTGTAACTATAGGTGTAGATGCGTCTCTTGTTACTGTGGAGGTGGATGGAACTACCGTTACAATCACAATTCCAGAGGCAGAGGTTCTTCAGTGTGAGGTTGATGAGAATTCATTGTCTAAGGATTCCTTTATAGTGGATTCAAAGTCTGCTGATATAACTGCGGAGGATCAGACCTACGCTTTTGAACAGGCACAGCAAGATTTGTGGGATACGGCTGCAAGTGATACCGCGCTTTTGTCACAGGCACAGGAGAGAACTAAGCAGCTTTTAGAGGACTATGTTAAGAATATAGGAGATGCATTTGGAATAAAGTACACAGTTAAGTGGGTTTATGTTGACACTGAGGGTAACTATATAAGTGGAGATAAGCCAGCACCGGATGTGGAAAGTCCGGAGGATACAAAATAGGGGTTGTAGATAGAAGAAATAGAAATGGTAGATTCGGATAAATTATTAAGTAAGACAAAAGCAATGAGATAACAACACAATATATGTTTGACACATTGGGGGTCTGATGTTAATATAATATTATAAAGGGCACTACCGTTGACGGTTTGCTTGATTATAGTGGTTAAATAACCGACCAATCAGCGCATTTTTGGTCGGTTATTTTTTTGTCTTAGAATCATGCTGCCCATGCATGTAACCAAGACTGTAAAAGGTTGCACATAGTGCAATTACAGCTATAAGGTCACTTATTGTTAGCATAAGCAATCACCCCTTTCCATAGGATATCCCCCAAGAGACAATCTATGTAATCGGAGCTATGAACTCTCCGCAAAAAGCAAACCGCCAAACACACGTCAATGTGTGGTAGCACCCTAGGCACAAAGCCTAACCATATTATAGCAAACACATGTTCTAAAAACAAGCATAAATATGGTTTGAATTCGAAAATACAATCTGCAATCAATTGAAATCAGAATACATTGCCATAAATTCCCCACATAATTAAAAAAACACTTGTTATTCCCAGCGTAATGAGTGTATAATAATATAGTTTTAGAATTGGAATAACTATGCCGACTGATAAAGGCATTTACAATACTTAAGAACTATCAAAGTATATGGAAAGCGAGGCACTTATGTCAAAGGGAAGATATGGAATTCATGGTGGTCAGTACATACCTGAGTCACTTATGAATGAGGTTAATAAATTAGAGAAAGCATATGAACATTACAAGAATGATCCTGACTTTATCAGAGAGTTAGATCAGCTTTCAAGAGAGTATGCAGGTAGACCATCACTTCTTTACTATGCAGAGAAGATGACTAAGGATTTAGGTGGAGCCAAGATTTACTTTAAGAGAGAGGACTTAAATCACACAGGCTCACACAAGATTAACAATGTACTTGGTCAGGCTCTTCTTGCTAAGAAGATGGGTAAGACTAGAATTATTGCTGAGACAGGTGCTGGACAGCACGGTGTGGCAACAGCTACAGCAGCTGCACTTCTTGGACTTGAGTGCGAGATATACATGGGTAAGGAGGATACTATCCGTCAGGCCTTAAATGTGTATCGTATGGAGCTTCTTGGTGCCAAGGTTCACGCTGTAGAGACAGGAACCATGACACTTAAGGATGCAGTAAATGAGTGTATGGGAGAGTGGGCTAGAAGAACTGAGGATACTCTTTATGCCTTAGGTTCAGTTATGGGGCCACATCCATTTCCTATGATAGTAAGAGATTTCCAGAGTGTTATAAGTCGTGAGGCAAGAGCCCAGATACTTGAGAAGGAAGGCAAGCTTCCTGATGTGGTTATGGCTTGTGTAGGTGGCGGAAGTAATGCCATGGGAATGTTCTATGAGTTTATTAATGACGAAGGCGTTAAGCTTATAGGCTGTGAGGCAGCAGGTAAGGGAATTGACACTAACGAGACTGCCGCTACAGTAAATACAGGCTCCCTTGGAATCTTCCACGGAATGAAGTCATATTTCTGCCAGGATGATTACGGTCAGATAGCTCCTGTATATTCTATATCAGCAGGACTTGACTATCCGGGAGTTGGTCCGGAGCATGCGAACCTACACGATTCTGGTAGAGCAGAGTATGTACCGGTTACAGATGACGAAGCAGTTAATGCATTTGAGTACATAGCAAAGACAGAGGGAATTATAGCTGCCATAGAGAGCTCCCACGCGGTGGCTCATCTTATGAAAATCGCTCCAACCATGAGCAAGGATCAGATTATTATCTGTTGTCTGTCAGGTCGTGGTGATAAGGATGTTGCAGCAATAGCAAGATATAGAGGAGTGGATTTACATGAGTAGAGTTAAGGAAGCCTTAAGTGGCAAGAAATCATTTATCGGGTTTCTCACAGCAGGAGACCCATCTATAGATAAGACAGAGGAATTTATAGTTGAAATTGCTCGTGCAGGTGCAGCCATAGTAGAGATTGGTATTCCATTCTCAGATCCTATCGCTGAGGGACCTGTAGTGCAGGAGGCAAATGTTAGAGCCCTTTCAGCACCTGGTGGTTGTACCACTGATATGGTGTTTGACATGGTGGGAAGAGCTAGCAAGAGAGTGGATGTGCCACTTGTACTTCTCACATATCTTAATCCGGTTTACAAGTATGGATATGAGAGATTCTGTGCAAAATGTAAGGAGACAGGTGTTGATGGTATTATTATCCCGGACCTTTCATATGAGGAAAAGGGTGAGCTTCTAGAGGAAGCAAATAAGTACGGTATCGACATTATATCCCTGATTTCAACAAACAGTGGTGATAGAATAAATATGATAGCACCAGAGGCTACAGGATACATTTACATCCTTCCTTCAGAGGATAATGTGGCAGAGGGCGAATTAAGTGGAAAGCTTCTTGAGACAGTAGGTCGTATCAGAAAGCTTACTGACACACCGGTTGTTATTGAGTTTGGAGCAAATACACATGAGCAGATTGCAAGATATAGTGATATTGCGGATGGTATTATTATAGAGACACGTATTGTAAAGCTTATTGAGAAGTATGGTGCTGACGCAGGAAAGCACATTTACGATTACGTTAAGAAAATGGTAGATAGCATTTAGGAGGAGTATAAAAATGGAGCTTATTGAAGTAAGAGAAATATTTAGAAACAAAGAAGCATATTTTGATAAAGAGATAGAGATTGGTGGTTGGGTAAGAAGCAACAGAGATTCTAAGACCTTTGGTTTCCTGGTGCTTAATGATGGTACATTCTTCGAGCCAATTCAGGTAGTTTACAATGACTCTATGGATAACTTTGACAAGATTTGTAAGGTAAATGTAGGTGCGGCTCTTATTGTTAAGGGAACACTTATTGCAACTCCGGATGCAAAGCAGCCATTTGAGATTCAGGCAACTGAGGTAATGATTGAAGGAGATTCAACTCCTGACTATCCACTTCAGAAGAAGAGACATACCTTAGAGTACCTTCGTACTATTCCACATCTTCGTGCAAGAACTAATACCTTCCAGGCAGTGTTTAGAGTGCGTTCACTTGTGGCATATGCTATTCACAAGTTCTTCCAGGAGAGAGATTTCGTATATGTTCACACTCCAATCATCACAGGTAGTGACTGTGAGGGTGCAGGTGAAATGTTCACAGTAACAACTATGGATATGAATAATCTTCCACTTACAGATGATGGTAAGGTTGATTTCAAGGAGGATTTCTTTAATAAGCAGACTAACCTTACAGTAAGTGGTCAGTTAAATGGCGAGACTTATGCTATGGCATTTAGAAACATCTACACATTTGGACCAACATTTAGAGCAGAGAATTCTAATACAACACGTCACGCAGCTGAGTTCTGGATGATTGAGCCGGAGATAGCATTTGCAGACCTTAAGGATGATATGATGCTTGCAGAGAGCATGATTAAGTATATCATTCGTTATGTCCTTGAAAATGCACCAGAGGAGATGAAGTTCTTCAACAGCTTTATCGACAAGGGTCTTATCGAGAGACTTGAGGGTGTTATGAATTCAGAGTTTGGTCATGTGACTTACACAGAGGCTATTGAGATATTAGAGAAGAATAACGATAAGTTTGAGTTTAAGGCATACTGGGGCTGTGATTTACAGACTGAGCATGAGAGATACCTTACTGAGGAGGTATTCAAGCGCCCTGTATTCGTAACTGATTATCCAAAGGATATTAAGGCATTCTATATGAAGCTTAATGAGGATGGAAAGACAGTTGCAGCTATGGACTGTCTCGTACCTGGTATCGGTGAGATTATCGGTGGTAGCCAGAGAGAGGATGACTTTGAGAAGCTTTCAACTCGTATGGCTGAGCTTGGCTTAAAGGCTGAGGATTATGACTTCTACCTTGACCTTAGAAAGTATGGTTCAACAAGACATGCCGGCTTTGGTCTTGGCTTTGAGAGAATGATTATGTATGTAACCGGTATGGGTAACATCAGAGATGTATTACCATTCCCAAGAACAGTTAACACATGTGAACTCTAATTAGCTATCGCACGCCGTCGCCACTAAACAGCGAAGCTGGTTGGTGGCGGTATGGCTTCTATTTATGCAAGCCATGGCAAAAATCAATATAAGGAGGCAATATATATGGGAACTATATATATTCCAGAGGGCTACAAAAGCCCACAGTCCATCAAGGACACAGAAATTGCAATAAAAGAGGTTAAGGATTATTTCGAGAGAGCTCTGGCATCAGCCCTAAATCTTACCAGAGTTTCAGCACCACTTTTCGTTAAGCCTGAGTCAGGTCTTAATGATAACTTAAATGGTGTTGAGCGTCCTGTATCCTTCGGTGTAAAGGAGCAAAATGATGCTCCCGTGGAGATAGTACATTCCCTTGCTAAGTGGAAGAGACTTGCCCTTGCTAACTACGGCTTTGAGGTAGGCGAAGGTCTTTACACTGATATGAGTGCTATCCGCCGTGACGAGGACACTGATAATATTCACTCAATCTACGTAGATCAGTGGGATTGGGAGAAGATTATTAACAAAGAGGACAGAAATATTGAGACCTTAAAGGAAACAGTATTCCGTATATATATGGCTATAAAGCAGACTGAGTATTACATATGTGGAAGATATCATTTTATGGATCCATTTCTTCCTAATGAGATTGTATTTATCACTACTCAGGAGTTAGAGGATATGTATCCAGATAAGACTCCAAAGGAAAGAGAGAACCTTATTGCTAAGGAAAAGGGTGCCGTATTCCTTATGGGTATTGGGGATAAGCTTGCTTCAGGTGAACGCCATGATGGCAGAGCACCTGACTATGATGACTGGACATTGAATGGCGATATCTTAGTGTACTATCCGGTACTTGATATATCCTTAGAGCTTTCATCTATGGGAATCAGAGTTGACGAGGATGCTTTGGATGCCCAGCTTAAGAAGTCTGGATGTGAGGATAGAGCAACACTACCATTCCAGAAGGCAGTATTAGACAAGGAGCTTCCATACACTATCGGTGGTGGTATAGGTCAGTCTAGAATATGTATGTTCTTCCTTCAGAGAGCACATATCGGAGAGGTTCAGTCGTCTATCTGGCCAGAGGATGTGCTTGAGACTGCAAAGGCGCATGGTGTGAATATACTTTAATAATGAGATGAATTTAAGCCTGTACGTATAATTTATATGTGCAGGCTTTTATGTGATGTAATGGATTGAATTGATGAGAAGGAGGCAGTGATTACGAGCTATTGTTTAATAACTAATGGTGTTTTATAAAAAAATATAATCAGCCGTGAAAGTATAGAAAATATAATTGACGGCTGATAATAATCAACCTTATATTACAAAAGCCTGCACGTGGTTGATATGCTCCCTTTTAGGTAGACAAGTAAAATAATAAAAACTTGTTACCTAGAAGGGAGTTTTTTAGTGGGAAGAAAAGGGAAATATGATGTAGAAGAAAAAATAAATGCTGTTAACGAGTATCTAGACGGTAACATTAG
>JAGALE010000101.1 GCA_017625335.1 Lachnospiraceae bacterium | reverse complement strand
TTTCTAATTTCAAGCACTGTTACAGTAGTCATTACCCCAATGTAAATGAAGTATACTAACGCCTTTACCATAGTGTTTCCTCCTACTTATATTTTATAATTATAATATTCTCATGTGTATTATTATGCTATACATATTTATCAAGTAAAGTATTAACACTACATTTAGCTATTGGAAATATTTTTCGCCTATATACACACTGAACTCTGATAGATGTTTTACACCTTCTTTAACATAAGCTTTCTTTATCATATCTTTATTGTGTACGTAAATATCTATCTTTTTACCATTGTATTCTTCACATTCCTCAATAATGTAATCATATAAATCAGGACTATAAGCAGGTTCGTCTAATGCTAATAATATATCCATGTCAAGTTCAGCTAGTAATTCCCATACATTACTTCCCACCAACTTATATGTAGTATATATTCCACGCTTTGAGTTATTGATAACTGTTAATGCATATTTTGAACCACTGCTAAGAGCAGATAAACATGTTTTGCCGAATGGTGTTATCATTGCATACCACTCATTTTTAACAAACTTTGCTTTATCAATTTCATTGATAACCTTTACACTCTCAGCATCTCTAAAAGGAGGATACTTCTTATTATCCCAAGCTTTACCGTTTAAAATATTGTAAAAATCATCCTCTGAGTATCTAAGCGCTAGTCTTCCATTTACCCTACTGCCTATATCTTTTCTATCAAAAATTCTATATTTTATCATTATATGCCTCGCTTATTTCAAAATGATGATGTTTTCATGTGTATTATTAAGCATCATTGTATCCACAGTGTAGACTTTATCAATTGTATATGTTCCTGCCCAAAGCAACTGTTTTACATCACTATCTGCCGGTACACAAGGTTCTGGATGAAGAATTTTACCTGCAAAGATGCCGTTCTCACAATGAGAAATGTAGAATGCAACCTCTTTTGCACCTGCTAATTTCATCTGAGTTGCTGCATTATATGCTGTACCCCCAAGACAACATATATCATCAATGATGAGTACTTTTTTACCTGTAAGGTCAGGTGCATCCACAAGTTCATAATTCACAATCCTACCCTTATTCTCAAGGTCTCTTGTCTTCTGACCATAGAAATATGGAATATCAATATGTGATAACACTTTTGGATATTTGTTATAAGCTCCCTTATCAGGGTAACAAATGTAATCAGGATTGAATTGCCTTATTACATTTCGCACATAGCCTTCTAAATCAACGATATGCACATTTACACCAGCTTTTTTCAACTGGTCTACACATACATCGCTGTGAGGGTCCAAAATATATACATTGCTAAAATTGAATTTACTAATGATTTCAGCAAAATACTTCATGCTAAATATCTGCTTGTTGATTTCTCTATCCATGCGTTCATAAGGACAATATAACATCATTAAATCACATATAGCATCCGGACATTCTTCAGCTAAGTATTGTCTTGCAAATAATAATGCTGTTATATCCTTGTTACTCTGAAAGTACATTTCAATCATATTATTAACTTCACTTACCAGTGCAGGTTTTTCAAAAATAACCTCACCGTTATGAAATTCTGCATCATTGAATTTTCCCCCGTTTATTCTAATCATATTAATGTCCTCCTTTATCATTTTTATGTTCTTCTATTACTTTGTCTATGCTGTTTGTATTAATTCCACCATGTTTTTCGATTAGTGAATCAATAAGTACAACTGGCACATGTAAATACATACTATTGTCTGAGTGTGATTTGTACCATGATAATATATCTTTATCTTGGTCTGTTAAATCAGAACAGTAAAGCTCTACTGCATCATAGTCAAATGTTTCCATATCTTCACATGGAAAACACCCGTAATTTACACCTGCTTGTATAGACAAATAGCAACCATCATT
>JAGALE010000100.1 GCA_017625335.1 Lachnospiraceae bacterium | reverse complement strand
GAGAGGTAAAATGATATAATTTATTTAGTATTTTTTTGGGGAGGGATAAGATATGGTAGCAGGAAATGGAACTGGCTTATGGTGGATACTAATATGGATTTTGATAACTTTGTTTGGTTTTGGAAATTATACATTGAACGAAAATTATGAAACAGTGGATTATTATGAAAATGGCATTGTGGAGGAGGTTTATGAGCCAGAAAAGCCGGCAATGATAAGTGCAAGTCTCAATGGAAGTAATTTGGAGGATTATTATATATCGAATACTTATGATATAGATGTGCTGTCGAGAGATGTGGTGGGACAAGTAGGCGTACCTATATGTGTAAGTGCCTTTAATAACAGCTCGGATGTGGATGCGATAATTAATGATGGTCTGACTCTTACATTTTATTATGATGAGAGCAAATTAGAAGGCGATGAAGAGAATTTGGGGATACTGTGGTATAACGAAACAGACTATTGGTATGAACAGATAACAGACTGTGAATATGATTATGAGAATAATTGCATTACAGTGGATGTTAACGCTATGGGTACATATATATTAGAGGATTTAGAAATCTGGGTAGCTGTTTGGAATGGAACCTATGAATATGAGGATGAAATGCTTGATCCAGAGGCCCATTGGCATAATGAGTTTTATTACAAGGACATAGAGGAGCTGGCGGATACATCAATTTATGATGAGTCAGGAGAATATCATATATACACTGTTAATCAGCTGGCAGGATTGGTAAAGCTGGTTAACGAAGGGAATCATTATAAGGATTGCTGCTTTTACCTGGAGGCTGACTTGGATTTAGCTGGCTATAGATGGGTTCCAATAGGCTGGTATTATCCTGCTGATAATGGATATATGTGGGAGGATTATCCGTTTCAGGGAAAATTCTATGGTAATGGACACACAATTTATAATATGTATATAAGCGAAGAAGAGCAAAGTAACCTGGGTATGTTTGGCAGGGCTTTAGAGGGATTCGAGGTAAAGGATTTAGCACTGGTGGACTGCCACATAGAGGGCAAATATTATGTTGGTGGAATTGTAGGTGATGTCATAAGTCATAGTGGAGAATATGATATTGAAAATTGCTTCGTAGTAGGATATGTAAGTGGACAACTGGACGTAGGAGCTATAGTTGGTTCTGCAGCAAGTTTGGAAATAAAGGATTGCTATGCATGGTTAAGAGAGGGTAGTACAGAGGTTATTGCTGCTGATATGAGAGGCGAAAGTGATGAAGTTAATTGCCATATAAATGATGATGAGGCTAGGGAGAAACTGGCACAATATATTGAATAAGGAGGCAACGCTATGAGTTTAAATTCAACACCCCAGGCTAACAGAATACATATAGGCTTTTTTGGAAGAAGAAACGCAGGTAAGTCCAGTGTTGTAAATGCTGTGACAGGGCAGGAGCTTTCTGTGGTATCCGATGTAAAGGGAACAACTACAGACCCAGTGACTAAAGCTATGGAACTACTTCCTATGGGTCCGGTGCTTATAATTGACACTCCGGGCTTTGATGATGAGGGGTCTCTAGGGGAGCTTAGAGTGAAGAAGACCAAGCAGATACTTAATAAAACCGACGTGGCGGTTTTGGTGGTGGATGGAACAGTAGGTCTTACAGCTGTAGACGAAGAGCTTATCAAAATATTTAAACAAAAGGGCTTAAATTATATTACTGTATATAATAAATGTGACCTTATGAGTGTAAGTGATATGATT
>JAGALE010000099.1 GCA_017625335.1 Lachnospiraceae bacterium | reverse complement strand
TCATGTAATGGTGTGTTTTTCTCAAATATCTGAATTAATAATTGTTTTGTTATCATAGCATCTAATTTTATTCCAGTTGCTACTATATCTTTTAAAGGTGTATCTAACTCAAATACTATAAGAGCTCCTGTCTTAGTTTTTGACATCTGTTCACATGCATCTATTAATGCTTCTAATGTATTTTCACTGAATTCTAACTCAACTTCTTTGTCTTTATCACGTTTCCACCATGCTATGACTTCCTTAACATAGTTTTTACTTCCAGCTGACTCCATTATTTTTCTTAGGTCTGGTTGAATAGCTAATATGATACATATTAAACATATTACTATGAACCATTTGAACAATGATGCTAGTACACTTAATTCTGCTAATGCCAATACACCATAGAGTCCAAGTAATAGCATTATGCCTTTAACTACTGTTAATATTCTAGTGTCTGCTATTCTTTTGGCTAACTGGTATATTAATACTGTTAATATTAGTATTTCTACTATATCACTCATCTGAATATTAGGTATACTAACAGATGTAAATATTTGTGTTATAAAATTGTTAATGTAGTCAAGCATACCTAAAATTCCTCCGTAAAAATTTAAAATAATAATTTTATTTTGTTTCTTAATGCTAATAATTATGTATAATATTATATTTTTTAATGATTAATACACTTTATTTATATGTTTTTATTCATACTTATTTGTATTTATGCATATTATATTATTGTATATATTAGTAACACTCATAAAATAAGGGTGTATGCAACCAATCACATACACCCTTATTTTTAGTTATTATGCAATAACTCTGTAACTAGCTTATTTACTAATTTACCATCTGCTTTACCTTTAACAATAGGCATTAATTCCATCATCACCATGCCCTTAGCCTTAGCTGCTGCAGTTCCTGTTATACCAAGCCTGTTTACTACCTCTTTAATAGTATTTTTAATCTCTTCTTCTGTCATTTGAGCAGGCATAAATTCTTCATATATTTTTAATTCGTTATTTAATGAATTTAACATTGCCACTCTATTTTTAGGACAAGTCTCAATGCTCTCTTTTACTTGTTTTACTAGTTTAGCTATTACATCAATTTCAGCTTGCTCATTCATCTCACCTTTTCCACGAAGCTCAATTTCCTTATTTTTTAGAGCTGCTACAATATTACTAAGGGCCTGTTTTCTGTCCTTATCACCTGCTTTCATTGCATCAATCATCTGTTTCTGTACTGTTTCTTTTAACATATTTATATTCTCCTTTATTATTTATCCTGCATCACCAGGTATGTCACTCATTAAAATTATTATTTCTTCTTGCGATAATCTTTTATTTTTGTTTGCATTATCCAACAATTCATCAAGACTATTAAATTTATTTAGTATCTTCCATACAAACAAATCTGCTTTATCATTCATAAATGAATTCTTACTATTTATAGTATTATGTCTATCTCTCTTATTGTTTCTCAATTTTATGAATGGATTACCCGAATTATATACTGCCATATAATCACTACCATACTTGGTACATCCGCCATCACTACTAAAAGATGCTACCTTGAAATACTCATTGTTATATCTAATATATCTAATAAATATTCTAAGTGTTCTAAAATACCATTTATTGGTGTAATCATAAGCATTAGCTAAAGTTACATAAGTATTATGTCTTTCATAGTTTTTATATCTTAAAACTTTAGCCAGTTTATCTTCTTGAACTATGTTTAATTCTACATCATTATTTGTCTTATGATAATCTGTAACTAGTTCACCTGCTTTACTTCTTAAGTATCTATCTACTACCTCCTTGTTCCCTTTCATTTTAGGTATCCAGTGTCTTTCAAATTCATTAAGATCATCTACAAACACTGATATAGTACCCGAAAAACAAGAAGGACAGTTCCAATCATACAGTGTTATTTTATACATTTGTTCTATGCCTCATCTTTCTTGAACACTCAGGACAATACCATTTCTTAGGAGATGGATGCCACCAGTTAAGAGTAATAGCTAATTTTTCAGCTTCACTTCTAACCTCTGTTATTCCTCTTAATTCTCCAGTATAATCCTCTAAATAAGTGTCACATCTATCACAACATATTGTATAATATTGTCTAATTGTTACTCCCATTATTTACCCCTTAATGGACACCATTTAGGTGTACCCTTTCTTAAATAATTTCTCCTAATATAATGCATCTGTATACTTCTATCATCTTTATTAAAATGCTTGGATATACTACAGAATGGTTTATCACTAACAAATGCATTATTTGTTATGCTATTACAATAATTACATTTACCACAATAGTCAGGAGCTTCTGTTTTTTCTATGAAGTAATGATTTTCTCCATTACCTATGCTATCTATACGATAACATATTTCACAAACTGAGTCTTTATGTAATTCACTATCCTTACTGTGTATACATACATTACATAATGTTTTATCCATTTTTTCTAATCTCTTCTCTAATATTCATTAAAGTCTTACCTAATTGATTTCTGCCTATGATACCTGAACACTTTGAACATGTACAATTACCCCAGTAATTATCATGCCAAGTGTTACCCTCAATTAATTCTACATCACCTGTATCTAATAATTGTTCCTTTAAACTTGGATTCTGTGTAAACTTGGCAATAAGTACTTCATCCATAATTTGGTCTTTTATGTCTTCCCAATCTGGACGTAATTTAACAAATCCCCTCCTGCCAGCAGCTCTTTTAGCTTGGCTAGGACTTAAACTAGCTATGACTCTTCTGTCTTGTTCATTAAGAGACTTCTGAGCTTGAAAAGCTCCTTCTGTATGTTTATAATTTATTCCATTGTAAGTCACATTGCAGATATAAAAATTACTTAGAAATGCATATTCACCATCAAAATGGTCTATTTTCTTAATTTCCATACTTAACTTATTTTATACTCCTTAGCCTTTAATATCTATAATAGCATCAAAATGTTTATTTGAAAATTCTATGTGATTTCTTGTATCTTTAATGTCACATATATATTTATCTACAGTTTTATAAGACTTTAATACTCCTATATTTAGATAACCATAACTTACATTAAATACTTTGTTTATTATATCCTCAAAATTCATTTCTTTTGAAAAGTTCCGTATCTCTAAATAGATATGACCACTGTAAGTATTTTTAGAAGATATTATATCTTCTCTCTTAGTATTCCAATCCACTCTCCACATTCTACTAGTAATATCAACGGTCCCTTTACCTAAGTACAAGAAATATCCCTTAGAATTTTTGTATACCTTACCAACTTCAGATGCTTTAAATCTATTCTTTTGTTTTTCTAAAGTGGCTTGTTTACTTTGTCTCATCTTTTGTTTAATTTGTTCAATAACTTGCATATCTCTCTTACTAGGATGTTCAATTAAGAACTTATCTCTAGGATTTCTCCAAGAAGTAAGTGTCCTAACACCCTCACCTCTTATGATACCAAGTTCCATAGCTTTAGCAGGGGTACCATCATAAGAACTTCCACTACCCTTACACACCACTACATCTCCCTCATGTAATTCTCTGCCTAATATATCTTTCATGCTTATACCTCAT
>JAGALE010000007.1 GCA_017625335.1 Lachnospiraceae bacterium | reverse complement strand
TGCACTTAATAAGAATAAGAGCATTCCTCTCTTATCACTAGTGTCACCATAATAATTATTAAATTGATACTTTGGAATTAAGATAGATGCAAAAAATGCTTGCACACACTTAGATGTTGTGTTATCTTTGAGACGTAGGAACGGTCAAAACCTACACAAAGATAATATATCTTAATTCATAGGTGAGGCACCCCCGTGTCTCACCTTGTTTTTGGATTATACACATTTGGTCAAAATTTGTAAACAATATTTTCTGCGAAGCGAAAATTTTTTTTATTAAGCTTCATTTTTTGACAATTCTCTAACTCTCTAAGATAATCCTGTACTCTTTTCATAAGCATTTCCTCCCTAAAAAATGATATACCAGGGGCCACTTGGTTTTTGAATTATACAAAATTTGAAGAGGCTTTGTAAACAGTTTTTCACGACTATTTTTATGAAGGGAGGTTTATAGGACTTTGAACGAAAAAGAGGCCATAGATACGTCTATGACCTCTCTATGACCATCATTTTTTCTCTAAAAGCACGATTGATTCCACATGTGTCGTAAACGAAAACATATCGCACCCAACCATTCTCTCAACCTTATACTTACCGCCCTTGGTCATAAACTTTAAATCCCTAGCCAAGGTATCCGGTCCGCAGGATATATACACAATCCTTTCCGGTGCAAGCTTCATAACCGATGACATAAATGCTTCATCACTTCCCGACCTTGGTGGGTCCATGAAAACCACATCAACCTTAGCCCCGTCCTGAGCCATACCAATCATGAATTTGCCGGCGTCGTTATTATAAAAATGTACATTCTTTACGCCATTAAGCTTGGCATTATTAATAGCATCACGGACAGCTTCCTTATTAAGCTCTACGCCTATAACCTCCTTAGCCTTGTCGCTTGCCACCATACCGATGGTTCCGATACCACAGTAAGCATCTAGCACTACTTCATCTCCTGTTAGTCCTGCAAATTCTATAGCCTTCATATAAAGCTTTTCTGTCTGCTCAGGATTCACCTGATAGAAGCTGTTAGGAGATATTCTAAAACGCTTACCACATAACACATCCTCTATAAAGCCCTTGCCGTACATTACATTATTCCTGTCGCCAAGAACCATACTGGTATGCTTTTGGTTAATGTTTTGTACCACTGTGGTTATCTCAGGATGTACATTCTTTAGAGCCTTTACAAAGTTGTTCTTGGATGGGAATACCGGTGATGCTGTTACTAAAACCACCATTATCTGTCCCGTCTTTCTTGCAGTTCGAATCATGACATGTTTGAGAAGTCCATAGCCTGTATCCTCGTTATGGGTTGTAATCTTGAATGATCTGACCAAATCTCTAATAGTACTCATAATCCTGGTTGCCTGCTGGTCCTCTATAAAGCAGTTTGTAACAGGTAGGATATTATGAGTTCCTTCCTCGTAGGTTCCTGATATAATCTCTCCGGATTTTTTTCTCTTGAAAGCAGCATTAACCTTATTCCTATAATGGTAAGGGTTATCTGAGCCTATAATTGGCTCCATATCGCCGAAACCACCTAAGAGCTTTCTAAGCTCTTTATCCTTTAAGGCAAGCTGCTCCTCATAGGTTTTGTCAATGTACTGACAACCACCGCATTTATTTGAAATGGGGCATTTGCTGTTACTTTTAAATTGTCTTTGCGCCTTTGTATTAGCATTTTGCTTCTTCATAATCTATCATTGCCCTTCCATATACTTTTTAAATTATATCACACTTTCACAAATGTTTGATAAAAATAATTATACTAAAAAAATAAAGGTCCTCCACTCAGGACACCCCCCTTGTGAAAGACCTTTTGATGTGAAATATAAACTTTTTATCAATAAAATGCACTAGTGTCCTAGAACAAACCCATTCATTGCTATGCCACTTACCTCTACATGATTGCTTCGCCGTACTTGGCCTTGCGATATATTTTTTTAACTATAGTTGCAGTCATAACTGCCACTATCATCACTATGGAGCCGATACCTACAGTTGCCTCAATCGCAAACATAATCCAAATTAAAATATCCACCTTATTAATCCTCCTGTATATGTATATATATTAAATATTTTTTCAATACAGTTCCTGATTATAATAAATATGAAAAATATTTCTATGGGTTTTAGGGTTCCTTTACCGCGTCTTTACCAAAACGATTTTTTCTTAACTAATTCTTAACCTGGCCCACATAACTATACACCAAAATGCAGAAACACTAAACAGCAAGATTCATATTATTTCAAAATCATAGTACTTGCCTCATCAATTCATACCAACAAAAAAGTGCTGTGAAATCCTCATTTCACAGCACCTGTATCTCTCCTAATCCATAGCTTGTATATTCCAATACCTACAAATACAGCCACCGAAGCACCCGTTCCTCTGGCCAACCATACATTCATAGGTGTAGTCTCTAGGATTTTACATATAAATGTTCCAATCCCGGAAGCTATGATATAAAACAATATATATTTTATGGTAATCAAATAATTCATCCTTCCTGCATAGTATTTCCATTTACTATTATATGCAAATTGGGTATGAATTATTACTTATATTTAGTCGTAACAAAACACACTACAAATTCGTGTGCTGTTTTTTTCTTCTAGTATCGATAAAATCTATAAGTATCCTTACTGCCTCATCCACACCGATTCTACAGGCATTAATGGAGATATCATAATTTCTGGAATCACCCCACTTGAGTTCGCAATATGGGTTGTGATATTTCTTTCTCCTCTTATCTCCCGCCTTCATGATTTCTAAAGCCTTTTTCTTATCACAGTTATGCTCTTTCATAAGTCTGGCTACCTTAGATTCCTCATCACCTAACACAAAGATGGATATAAGATTTTTGTTGTATTTTAGTATAGTCTCTGCGCAACGTCCTACAACTACAAATGACTCTCCCTTGTCCGCTTTTTTCTTAAGGTAATCAAACTGCAATTGGGCCACATTATGCTCCGGTGAACTGTTCATTCCCTTTACGGTTCTGTAAAATAATTTATTGTGATGTCCCTCATCATGTGGATGCAAATCATCATGCTTTAGGTTCTTTTCTTTGGCAATCTCCTCCAAGAGATTTCTATCGTACAGCTTAAGCTTATAATGCTCCGCTAATCTGTCAGCTATCTCATGACCCCCACTGCCACATTCACGTCCTACTGATATAATAAGCTGCTCCATAGCTTTATCCCCCTTATCTAATCTATATTTCTACTTATCTATATTAGTGCTTATCACAGGGTTTAAATATTCTAACCCCACATATAAGCTTACATATATTATACCAATGTAGAAAATCAAAGTCTACCAATTTATGTAAACTATTTCTTCAACTTTTGTATATTTTTTATAGATATC
>JAGALE010000098.1 GCA_017625335.1 Lachnospiraceae bacterium | reverse complement strand
TGTTTTTTTAGTATATTTGCAGCCGGACAGCAAGTTTTCCCTGCTTTCCGGTATGCAAAAACGGGGCATTAGCTCATCTGGCTAGAGCGTTAGACTGGCAGTCTAAAGGTGATCGGTTCGAGTCCGATATGCTCCACAAAACCAAGCAGCTGTAAAGCTGCTTTTTTTATTTTAAGGCCCCCTGGATAGCATTCTGCCTTGGTTATTTATTCCATACTTTCCACCATTATTCCAACTTTTCCGCATTTTTGTCAGCAAAATCGTCAGCAATGCCTATCTTTGCTGACACACACATTAACATTATGACATTTACATTTTTCTTGGCGCACCCTGAAAAGGAGGCATCTGCTATACTTATAGGGTTAAGGGATGGAACCAAGCGCAAAACCATATCAACAGGGATAACTATTAATACCCGCAATTGGGATAAAGAGAATAAGACCATTAAGAGGAAATCTGATGATGGTGTATATATAGGTAAACTTGCCAATATGGAAAAGATTATTGGAAGATTGGTCAAAGAAGCTGATGCTGACAGTTGGGGTTTGGCAGAGCTGTATAACCAAGTGGGAGCCGCTATTGGGAGAGATGAAAAGAAAGAGGATGAATCTGTATATCTATTGCCTTTTTATCGTTACTGGGCAACAACCAGCTTTGGTAGGCATAATGCCAACAGGTACACTTTACTTGCGTATCGGAAAATGGCTGAGTTTATAGGTAACAGAAAAGTTAAATTTGATGATGTGGATTATAAGTTCTTCACCAGCTTCCTCAAATGGATGAAGGATGACAAGGGGTATAATCCCAATATGCAAGGTTCTCAAACAAAGCACCTGAAGGCTGTAATGAATGAGGCTTATAAAAGGAAATTGCATACCAATATAGAGTTCAAGTCTTTTGATAAGCCTTCACAGAAGGTTGACAGCGTGTATCTGTCTATGGAGGAATATGATCTGCTTTACAATTTAGATTTGACGGGAACGCAGGAGATTGCAAGGGATTTGTTTCTTCTTGGATGTTATACAGCTTTGAGGGTGTCCGATTACTCAAGATTAAAGCCGGAAGATATAAGGGATGGGTTTCTCTATGTAGAACAGAAAAAGACAAAGCAGAATGTTGTCATACCGGTACATAAAAGAGTGAAAGAGATTATTGAAAAGTATGGCGGCTCTCCAAAATTATCAGAACAGAAGCTGAATCTGCATATAAAGGATATATGCAAGATGGCCGGTATAACAGAGTTGATTGGAGTTAGGGAGAATGGTGTGTATACATATAAAGAAAAGTGCCAATTGGTTTCCACTCACACAGCAAGAAGGTCCGCTGCAACAAATATGGCCCTTAATGGCACTCCTCTTAGGGATATAATGCAGATTACAGGACATACATCTGAAAGCAATCTGTTGCGTTATATAAGGATAACCAACGAACAGAACGCCAGAAGGCTTGCCAATAATCCGTTTTTCTTATAGCAAGTTTTGGGATTTTAGCTTATTGAAGATATAATCAAATGCTGTATCCACCCTGTTTTTGAAAGATTTGTAGCTTTTATATAGAAACATTAGATTGGGGATTATATTGGAAATAGAAGTGGGTGATTTGAAATTCAGCATCTGAGAAAGTTTGGATCTCAGTCCTAAAGAGAGTTTGCCACCGGCTAAGGTGCTTGGGGAGTAAAGCATAGTCACAATAAAGATGAAACATTGTGAATACATAGCTTTTGCATCCCTGCTGTTTAGCCCAGCATCTGGCGAAACTTCCTCATACCATTGCAGTATCTGTGGCAGATGCTCCGCATTATGAAGCATCGGCAGAGTCAGGGAATGGTATTCTCCTTGAAGCCTTCTCAGCTCCTCTTTGGTGGTTATTATCCCGTTTATCTGGTTAAAAATCTTGTCAACTGTCTGTAAGTTCAATTCGTTCATAATTCAATCTTTTGCAATATATAACATTTTGTAAAAGATTTTAAGTTGGTTAGTCATCTATTATCACCACTGCCGCCAATCTTTCCTCTCTGCTGCCTTGAATGGAGTTTTTCATAATTCATCTGGGCTATAGTCTCTAGATCAAAACCAAGGTCATTAGCCATAGTAGCGCAATACCATAGAACATCTCCAACCTCTTTGGCAATTTCCAGAGCTTTTTCTTCGCTTACCTTGTTACTGTTATCTCTGATAATCTTCTTCACTTTGTCCGCTACTTCCCCAGCTTCCCCAGCAATTCCGAGTCCTGGATAAATCACTTTGTACTCTTGTGGGTAAATAGCCGTTTCCAAGGCCATCTGCTGATACTCATTAAGAGTTAATCCTTTCTTCTCCATTACTGCACCTCCTTCCAAGCTGTGTTGCCTACAGCCCTTTTAAGTTCAACACCATCTTCACTGAGGATAATGATTGTAGGCAGACTGCGTACTCTATAATCATCTGCCATAAAAGCACCTTCCTCTTCATCCATATCACAGAATTTGACATCATAACCCTTTGCAGGGGCTTCTTTTTGAACTACAGGCCATAGTGCCTTACACGCACTGCACCACTTGGCCCCAAAGTAGAGTAACTTCTTCATATCTCTTAGTATTTAAAATTATGTTCTTTAACAAACTTGTAATCATCCACCTTAAATAAGTTTCTCACAAAATCTTCTATCTGTCCATAATCCTCGCCCCACCTATAACCTTCATCTGTTCCCATTTGGTTGAATATAGGATTAAGTTTTTCCCTTATCTTGTTATAATACTCTCGCATTGCTCTATATTCCTCCTCTGTGCGGAAATCAAGATAATACTTTTTCAACACAGACTCCACCTCTTCCATAAACTGCTTCCCTAAATCCATCATCTGTTGGGATGCTGCTATAAGCTGTACTACTTTCCAAGAATCTTCCCCTTTAACTGTCACTTTCAAAGGCTCTTCTTCAGTAACCAGAGAAATAGCCCTTACTCCTGTCTCATAAGCCTTCTTGATGTCTTGTGCTGTATAAATACAATCCGGGCTTATACCCTTCATATATCTATCCACAACTTCTTGGGCTCTGTTATGCTGAATGCCAGTTGCAGAATTACACCCGGCTAAAACAGCACTCTGAATATCTCCGGCAAAATAAACACCTCTATTCAGGCTATTTTCGTAAGCTCTACTTTCTTTCTTTCTTGATTAACTCTTCGTCTAATTGCATCTCACTTTACATTTAATAAATTTCCACCTTAAAAACTTCAACTCTCCCTTGTGAAAGGGACATCTATTTGTTTGGGACATACTTAATTCGTTTTCTTTTCCGGGCAAGGCTTCAACTTGTTATAACCCCTGCTTATATTCAGGCAAGAGTTCTTTTTCTTGCATTTAGCGCAGTAACTGTTCATAACTCAATCTGTTTAATAAATCCAAACATTCTCATCATTTTTTGCAGCGTATGTAAACATCTTACCCCCTCCACTTTATTCTCAAGGATTACTAAGGCATTATGATTTATAAAAAGTTCTATCCTACAATATGGGCTGATAGCCATTTTTGTAATCCTGATACTTCCAAGTTCCTCTCTATAGATAAGTGCTTCTCCATCCCACATCTCATCAAAGCCATTCCCTTTCAGAATCTCTTTTGTAATTTGGATCGGCTCAACATCTTTATACCTCGCATAGTGCATTCTGCATTCCCTCGGCTCTGTGTGATACCCAACCTTGCTCTTTGTTAGTTGCACTACCTGTCTTGGGGTGTTATCTATCAGCACCCAATTACCTATTTGTAGGTCTGTTGGTTTCATAGAATACAATCCTCTTTAAGTTTAACAACCATTTTATACAGAGCATCAATAAGCTCCTGTCCTGATACCCTTCTGAATTCATAGTTGGTATGATGATTCAGATATACTATATGCCAATAGTTGCGGGCAAAGAATATGTTTAAATAATTTTTTTCATCTATATTATTGATTGATTTAGGAAGCATCTCAATAAGTTCTCCTATACTGTCCGGCAATGGCATACCAAGTTTTATCAACTCTTCAGTTTGTTGCTTGGTTAGGTACTGTTTCATATTACAACGATTTAATTAAGTCCTCAATCCATTTATTCACTTCCTCGCAATGCTTGACTTCATTATCCCATCTTCTTTGATAGTACTCCACTTCTTTTTCAAGATGCCTAGGAGATAGACCATCTTCAATATACTGCTCCATTGTTGGAAACTTATCAGCATTATTATGAATCATACAATCAAACTGAATAGAACGCTCCAGTTGCTCAATCATAAACTTTTTGAGATTAGTATGTTCATCAGTTGGAGGAGCCCACGCTTGTACTTGTCTAAGCATATCAAAATAGCGTAGTCTTAACTCTGAGGCTTCCTTATTGCCTTCAGCGTCTTCTCTTTTCATCTTCTCTAACTTTTCTTTCCATTCTTTTGCCAAAGACTCCCTTGCAGGTGGGTTTGCCTTAAAATCCTCTAAAGCCTTTTTTGCATCTTCAAGTTCGGTTAAATAGTAAGAGGTAGGCTTTCTCTTTGTGATAGGAGCATTTAAATCCTCATCCCTCATGTGCACTAACGCTCCAAATTGCCTTGCACATAGTAGCGCAAAGTCTTTAAATGAAGTCTCTTTACCTTCGTAAATTCTCGCTGTTAATCCTGTTGGCATAATTTAGTCCTCCTTTTTTATATTCTACACAATGGTTCTCGTTATCCTTGTAATCTTTATTGATACACTTGTACTTAATCATCATCTATTATATTTTTAATAATCTTAGATATAAAAGCTGCAAAAATGGCTATCGCTGCAACAACTAATACTCCAATAAATGCTCCTTCAATAAATGGCATATATACTTCTTTCATACTCAATACTCCTTTAGTAACTCTGGATTATCGTGGATGTTGCCGATAACCTCATACTCATAAATTGGTTGAGAGCATTTCATATCTCCGAACATTTCACTGATATACATTTCACAACGATTAATGTTTTTTGGGGATACTATGAAACATCCTTCTTCATAATGTATGAGTGCTTTATAACTATATTTTAATTCTCCTCTTACATCTTTTAAAGACAGTTCTTTAATCTCCTCATAATTAAATCCATAATATAAGGCATCATTTTTATATTCTTTAATAAGAAGTATATCCCACTCATAAATCTCCTTGCCGTTTTTGTCTTTCAGCCCTGTGTATTGACCGATGGTTTCTTTTTTAACACCTCCTACAGACTTACCATATATTACTCCACCATCTTCAGTGGTTAGTAACGAGCCTTCAAACCAATTATTTGTAATGATTCCCTTCCCCCTGAACTTTATTTCTCGCATTATGATTCCTCATTTAGTTTCAGTTTGATAACAAGGCTTGTAGCCATATTTATTGCATCATCAATAATCTGTTCTGGGTCAACTGATGTATCACAATTATCAAGAAACGATTTAGTGAACATCCCTGCGTACTGATGCTTGAGTTTCTCCCAGTAGTCGGGTTCATTTTTAGGTAAAGATTTTTCCTTAACATCAGCTTTCCCTTGCGTTAAATCCTCAAAATCAAGTTGTTCTTCTTTGTAAGGAAATCCATCATCCCCTTTATAATAAACAAGAACTTCAAAGTCTTTACTATAACTTGTAACCTTGTTTACTTCTATTATCTCTCCTGTTGCTTTAACTCTTGCTTTCATAGTATTTATGATTTATATTCCATTCTCATACAAAGTTTATTAAACTCTTGACACGCCTCATTGATTGGATTAAAAGCGAAACAATCTTTTTCTAACGGGCAATTATCACAGCAATCTGAACCTATATAGCAATTGCCGAAAGCATCAGTTTCAATACCGCTATAATCGTTAACTGGCACATACCACAAACCCTGATATTTAAAAGAATCCAGTTTACCGTTAACATACTTCTTCGTAATTTTCCAAGTATGCTCTTTATTCCATTCTACTTGTATCATTTCTGTTCCTCCTCCACCTCAATTATGAATTTCTTAACTTTCTATCCATGCTCTAATAGCTATATATCCTAGAATCAAAATAACTACTATAAGGCCTATCCAAGTAGGGGACAATACCCACCACCAAGACCAATCAATAACTTTTGTTAGTTTTAGGATTATGAATACTACCAGTATTACTTCTCCTAAGTTTAATCCTATTTTCTTTGTTGCCATATCAATCCTCAATTATATAATCTGGATGATTTTTTCTCACCCATTCAACTATTGATTCATACACTTCCTTACCCATACTATCATCATTCTCACAATCAAACATCTCAAAAAACTCCTCTTTATTACAGAAAGGGCAAGGAATCTTATCTGCTGGCTCATATAGATTGCCATTCTCATCGCAATCATCCAAGTCATACAGATACCCATCAATACAACGAGCATCTGGATAATTTGCTCCAAAGCATGGGAACTCTGGGCATTGTTGTTTCTTTGTTACCATAATCAAACTATTACTACTTCATCTTTACATTTTGCACTGGCATAATAACACCCTTCTACATATTGGTTATAACTATCTACCACCTCTTTATCCTGTGGCATCTTCTCCAGTTCTTTAATAAGTTCTGCTACTGTCATAACTATAAAGGTTTTATAAATTCAAGTCTAAAGCCTAATCTACCTCTTACCAATTCACCTGAATCATCAAGAATCTTATCTGCCCCAAATAGTAACGGATAAATATTTCTCATAATGATATAAAAGATAGGTTTTGGCAGAGGTTTATTGATATAAGAGACATATTGCTCATAAAGTTCATCTTGCGGTGTGACTTTTTTTGCTATTCTAAAACACTCTTTAAAAGGTTTATAATCACAATTATACTTATGCGGATTCATCAATAAATCCGTATATAATGCTATTGTGTGCGGTGTAAGTGGAATATTCATACCTATAAACTTTTTAGCGATTCTTCTTTGGTATTTCTTAACCATTCTTTACCTTTCTCTACCCACTCATCTGCTAAAGGGTGTTTGATATATTCTGGTTCTTTGTTATCCCAACAATCTTGGCAAAATATTGGATGGTTATCAGTAACACCTCTATTCCTTATGTGCCATCCATTAACAATTAAATTGGCTACCATAAATATGATTGCAGATGAACAACCCCACGAATAAATAACCTTTGATGGAGGATTAGGCATTTCCATTTCTTTTCCACATTTACAACACCTAACTTTTTGAGTTGGTGCATTAAGTCGCTTCAATATTTCCTTAAAGTTTTCCATAACTAAATTAAATTATCAATTACATACTCAATTCCTGCGAGGGCTGCGAGTTCGTAAGTGCTATATCTTTCAAAAAAGTCAGTATTTACCATAAATCGTGTTTTCAAGCATTTAATTTCAAAGAACCAACCCTCATTATCAATATCTGTATAAAGATGTATATTCTTCTCTCTCAGCCACTCCAAGACTTGGGGGATGGTGGGTGCATCAATATTATCTCTATGCCATATATTATCATATTTATTATGACAAAACCATAGTTGGTTATTGGTAATAGGACTTTCTATATTATAAACTAAATCATCACCAATATAATGACATAAACACTCTTTCTTAAACCCTTTCTCTTTGAGTTTCTTTGCAATTTCAAATGATACTACTTCCATAACTAAATAAAATTATTTAAACAATATTTCTCAATCATTCTCCAAGACTTAGCATCGTCTTGTTTTAGTGGTCGTTTGAAAATAACTTTCATTTTCCACCATTTTACGGCCTTATCCAGAAGTTCAGGGCGTAATACGACATTGTGTTTATCTAAGAAGTATTTAGTCATACTTGTTTTGAAAGCCTCTTCCCATTGTTGTTCTTGCAACTTCTCCCTCTTAAGGTGTAGTAATAATGGTAATATATCTACATAATATATCCTTTGAGTTCTATCATTGAGATAAACATCTAATTCTTCTACGTTAATTTCATCATAATTAATAGCGTTGTATTTATCAAATACCCAAGAAACTCTATTTTTTCTCTCGTGTGAGCCATTCCAATCCCACCAATAATCATTTTCTGGGTTATACCTAAAGAGCAATTTCCCTTCATACTCTTCAACAGAGTATAATCCTTGTTTCGGAGGTTTAGGTTTAGAATAGTCGTTATAGTAGTATTTTAAATAAGTACCACCATTTACATATATAATTCTACTACCTCTGCATATATTACCACTCTTTTCTTTTAACCAAGTCTTAAAATCCTTGATGCCTGTACCTAAAGATTCTTCTGCGTCAAAAATTAGATTAACCCCGATACCCTTAACAATATTTACATTGAGTTCTATGGGTTTAAATATGTCTGACTTATCAACCAACCCTTGTATTATCATACAGAAGAACAAACTCCTAAACTTCAATGAATCTAATTCCTCTTGTTTTAATTCTTCGTTATGCCATTCATTACTCAATATCTCATCCAATTTAGCCTTAGTAGGCATTACGGAACCATATATGCACAAGTTATCAGATTCAATGGAATAGATATTTTCCCCATTTCTTATCACAATAAAACTATGTTTGTTCCATCTGTTAAGTAATGAATTAGTATATGCGTCATTAGAGTATCTATGATTGAATCTTTTAGGCTTAAAAACTACTACACACTTTTCTTCAGGTAAGACTATATCCCTATGTTTAGCGTCTTTTAGCCACTCATAGAAAGTTTCTTTCCCTTGATAATCCAAACCTTGACCATCGCTATTTATAATAGCAACCTCCTCATCCATAAAAAGTATTCTTTGTCTTATGCTAATGGGAGTATCTATTAACGCTGGCTCGCCCTCGCAAATTTGCTTAACCTCCACTCCCTCTCCGATATAGGCATTAAGAATATTAACAATCTCTTGAATGTTATAAATGGTTTTTCTCAGGGATTTTAAAATAGGTGCTAAAGAATTAATCTTTTCACTCATCATTCTCTCCATCTCTTTAACTCTACCTCTCATTAAGGACTGAACTGACTCCATTTTATCTTGAAGTAATTGGCTTTCCTCTAACATAAAATTTAACTTATCACCCTGCGTAATAAGCGATGTGCTATCTTTTTCCTGAAAGTTTAATTGTTGCAAGAAGTCCGGATTGTCAAAACATTCGTTACACATCTTCAACACTTCTTCAAAAGGATGCAATAATAGGGTATAGTAACTATTTTCTACTGATGTCGTTCTTTCGGATGGAATCCATTTATTCTGTGAAAAAGACCACTTTTCATAATGATA
The DNA here is from genome assembly GCA_017625335.1 of Lachnospiraceae bacterium. Classification (GTDB taxonomy): domain Bacteria; phylum Bacillota; class Clostridia; order Lachnospirales; family Lachnospiraceae; genus Coprococcus_C. The sequence continues at coordinate 2,043 of JAGALE010000098.1, read as the reverse complement.
ACTATTATATCCATCCACCTTTGAGAGTATTCTAATAATAGAATAGTCATAGTCATAAATATAAATATCTCCCACTTGTGGAATATGACTATCCCTCATTTGCTTAGGGAGAGGAGTTTCGTTTATTTTTATTAATTCATTTACCATTTTCAATCAATTTGGAATCACTATTGAATATCAAAATATTGTTAATTGCCGGCTATTCCATTGCTCAATCGCTTTGAGCCGCTTTGTTCCGATTTTACCCCCCCCCGATTTATAATCCTCAAAACGGTCACATTTAGCGAATATTACCCTGTTATTCACCCACCTTTGCAAGTCTTTATATCTCTGCTCACAATGGGCCTTATCGTATATCATCACATAAGCCCAATATCCCAACTCTCTCAATATGTAGATTCGCTCCAGATCCTGCTCAAAAGTGGTATCAAAATTGACTATGGTGTAGACTATAGCATTATGAGAATGAGGCTTGAATTTGCTTACCTCACCAAACATCTTCAGTTTAGGTAGTATAAGGTCTTTATCCTCGTATCTATCCCAAGCAAAGTGAATCTCCTTAATCTTTATCTTATTGAGCATTTCAGCCTTCTCCTCGGTCATTAACCTTATATCCAACCCTTGATTGAAATCCACATAAGCCTTGCTGTCAATGAGCTGTTGGAGCAATTCTTTCCAGTCCTTACAAGTAAGTATATTCGGATCGCAGAGAACAATGTTCTTTTGTCCATTCCAGAACTCTTTAAGGTCTGCAACCTTGTAAGACACCTTCCCTTCTTTCTTCCCGACAATGCAGAACTCACAACCTCTGGGGCAACCCCTTGTAAGGAATCCGTATGCGGTATCTGTGATATTATAGAGCGAGTAATCCGGATAGATATGTTCTATTTCATCGGGAAGAACAATATTTTTAGTCTTGTCAAACACCTCTCTACCATCTTTGAGTGTTATGCAGTATCCTGTGCCTCCTCTTACCACCCTATTAGCATTAATACAGAGGTCATAATCCGGAGTAAAAGAAAACACCTTACTCATAAATACCACATCATACCTCTCTCCAAATGGTGTGTACCACTCAACTGTATCTCCTTCCTGCTTACAGTGCGCTGAAATTTTCATCAGTGCCAGATTCGGGAACTTGTGGCTATCCACATCTATAAGTCCTACTCTCATATCAAAACAATTTTATATCCAACCTGTAATCTGAGTTCCTTTTTCAGTTCAGCATATTCTTTACCAGTGCTACTCATATAAAATCTAATTTTTATCAATTCTATCCCCTCATTTTACATCTCAAATGCAATTTGAGAGGATAGAAACTTAAACTACAATGCACCAATACAGGTACAATGTTTCTTGTACAACTCATTGTACTCTTCTTGGGAAATTTCTTCCACAGCTCCAACTAAAGTAGTTTCATCAATTGTGGCCGTTCTTTCAGCGCAAGCTACCCCTTCTGTAAATTCTTTTTTTGAGTAGTTATACCCTCTTGCAACCCATTTTAGAGCTTTGCCCTCACTTGCTGTGTACCTAACAAGTCTACATTCTTCTCTTTTCATAATTTTGTTTTTTTAGGATTGATACTATTTAAGCTAGAGCCGTTGATTATTACTAATTATTTACCTCTTTAAACTCTCCATCAACCAACTTATACCAGGTATCCTCTTTTATCCTCTCTCCATCTACATACTCTGTCTTAACACATTTAGGGATATTTCTACCTTTCTTATATGAATATACCCACTCGGATAAGGTAATCCAGGAACCGACTTTTGCTTTAGCAATAGAGCTATCACCGGCACAGCATATTACGGAATCTTGCCCTGTGCTATCTATCTTAGCAGAATCTCCGCTACTGCCTATCTGAGCAAAATCTCCGCTACTGCCTATCTTAGCAGAATCTCCGCTACTGCCTATCTTAGCAGAATATCCGCTACTGCCTATCTTAGCAGAATCTCCGCTACTGCCTATCTGAGCAAAATCTCCGCTACTGCCTATCTTAGCAGAATCTCCGCTACTGCCTATCTTAGCAGAATATCCGCT
>JAGALE010000097.1 GCA_017625335.1 Lachnospiraceae bacterium | reverse complement strand
AGGAGTAGTATTTGTAATTTTAAAATAATTATTCTTTAGCATCCATCGGTGTTGCAACATCAGAATTTTCTACATTATTATCTTCTGAAGACTGATTATCACCCTCTTCAGTTGTATTTTCAGTAGTTGTCTCCGTAATCACTTCAGTGGTTGTCTCACCATTGTCATCCTCTGAATTATCCTTGAGATTACCATTAATATATGGTTTGTCTGTAGGACCTGGTGCTTCTTTATCCTTAGGAACAAACATTATCTGTATTCCCTCAAGACGTCTAGACAAGCCTTCTGTACCAGCAGGCTCACCATTCTTAGCCCAATCAAGCCATCCATAGGTCTGAACATGTACTCTATAATATACATCGTACTTTTCACCCAACTCACCATCAAGCTCAATACAGATACCCTCTAATCTCTTGCTTTCACCAGTAGTACCTGCCATGGCATCATCACTAACCCAATCCATCCAACCATAGGTCTGACAATGTACCTTATATCTTACACTACCAGGAACCCCTGAACCATTGGATATTCTAATCCCTTCAAGTCTCTTACTTTGACCTGATGTACCACTAACCTCACCATCTGATACATATGACTGCCAACCATAAGTTTGAACATGTGTCTTATATGTAACAAGCTTACTTACGTATGGTCTTGTTGTGGCACCTGGAGCTGCTCCATCCTTTTCAACAAGGACAATCTCAATTGCCTCAAGTCTCTTACTATAACCACTAGTTCCTGCAGCCTCACCATTCTTAGCCCAATCTAACCAACCAAAGTTTTGTGCATGAACTCTGTAATAAACATCATATTTTTCAGAAAGCTCGCCGGTAAGCTTAATTCTAATAGCCTCAAGTCTCTTACTCTCACCACTTGTACCAGCCATTTCGCCGCTTGTCTTCCAATCCATCCAGCCATAAGTCTGACAATGAACCTGATATTCAATATCACCGGCTATACCAGTATTATTTCTAATAATAATACCTTCTAAACGTTTACTTTGTCCTGATGTACCACTTGTAAGACCGTCGTATGCCTCTGCTGTTTCCCAACCATAAGACTGAACATGTGTGGTATAGGCAATTTTTGCATCCTCAGGAGCTTGTGTAACCTCTATACAAGCGCTAACATTGCTAGTAGGTGCATTACCACCTTTTGCAATAAGTCTAACCTGTATAGCTCTAAGCTCAGATGCAAAACCAATTTTACCTGCTGGCTTACCATTACTTGCCCATCCAAGCCAACCACTTTGATCAGATAATACTCTATAATATATATCGTATTTTGAAGCCAAATCACCTGTTAAGTTAATTTTAACAGCTTCAATTATCTTACCATCCGTAGTGCTACCTGCTACATTACCACTAGAAACCTCAGATTGCCAACCTGTACCACCATTATAAGCCTGATATACAACATCACCGCTTACACCATCATTATTTAAATCAATCTTAAAAGCCTCTATTCTTCTATCTCTGTGATCATTCTTTCTATAAGTAACAAAACCTGCAGCCATTCCACTTGGAGATGTTGCAATCCATCCATATTCCTCCATAAAAGGCGTAACCTCTATAGTTGGATATCCTGAATTTCCTGATCCCTTCCACTTAAGATTAAAATATTTAGCAATAGCCTTTGCATCCGCCTCTCCCATAGCCTTAAGCTTTGTAGGACTATTCAAAAAGCTTGCATCGAATTTGTTATTAACAAAAGCATGTTCAACAATAAGTGATGGAATACCACTCATTACACAATCAGCAATTACTGTATAATAATCATCATCAGGTAATATAGTTGATTTTCTTGTCTTAACACCTCTATTTGTTAGACCTAATGAAGATAAGTTAGCACAAATATCCGCTGCAAGCTGATTTGTATTACTTGCAAATGGCTCAACTACAGATCTGTATACCTCACAGCCATTTACTGCTGAAACCTCATAGCTTGTTGAATTACTGTGTAAACTTACAAATAAGTCAGCCTTATTTTTCTCTGCAACTTGAACTCTAGAGCTAAGTGAGGAATATTCATCTCTCTTTTCTCTAGTTAAAATAACCTTTACATTCTCATAATTCTCAAGATATGCCTTACATGCTAATGTCATCTCCCAATTACTATTTTTCTCATTAGTTCCTAATGCTGCGTTACAAGCGCCATTATCAGTTCCACCATGTCCAGGATCAAGAACAATAACAACAGGATCATTAGCTGACGCTTCTGCAACTATAGGTTTTAAAATATCATTAGGTAATAAAGTAATTATCAGCATAAACGCTAACAATATAGCTGTTATCTGATTACGTATTTTCTTAATCTTCAAAATAGTTCATTCCTTTCAAAATTTTATCAATTGATTTTATTATTTGTTCAAAAATATTTGTTCTAGTTTTACTATTCAACCATTTCATCAGTTGGATCCCATGTTTGATCAGTAGGAATATCACAAACATCAGGTTTTCCCATAGGACCAGGAACAACATCACTGTATATAGTAATTTCTGTACCTGTTGTACAATTATCATATATCCATTTTGCATCTTCTATTGTAAGTCTAATACATCCATGTGAACATAAAGTTCCTAACTGATTATACATCTCAGTATCTAGATCATAAATATCCATAGAATTATATGGAACAGAATGGAATAAATAATCTCCCGAGATCTGTGAGCAATATCTTCCATATTGTCCCTCTATAAGCGCAAGCCAATCCCACTGCATCTGCATAAAAAATGTACCTTCAGGAGTAGACTCACCAGCCGAGCATACCATAGCTCTAATAGGAGTATCACCTTTATAAACAGTTACACAGCTAGCCTGCTTATTTACCTTAATAGATAAATCTCCTTCTATCTCTTCCCAATTTTCAACATAATAATCTGTTGTACTATCAAGAGAAGTAGATACTGCCACATTATTACCATCATCCAACATACTTCCTTGAGCAACTGTATCAACAACTTCCTCTGTAGTATTAGTTTCTCCTACATAGTATATAGATGAATTATCATAACCTTCATCAGCAACAGGTGTAATTGAACCAGTTACCTCTGAATAATCAATTATTTCATTATCAGCTTCATCCGTTGAAGCATAATTATTACATGAATTATCAACAGCACTTTCAATAGAAATATTAGAAATATCTATAGTCTCACCACTATATTCTGTAATAATATTAGAATTGTTCTTGTCTTCTGTTAATTTTTTTATATTTTCAAATCCATTAGCATTAGATTTAATATTAGCTGTTATCAAAACAACACAAAGTAATGCTACTAAAGATATATAATTTTTATTTTTTAATTTGCGCATACATCTCACCTCTAAGTACATTTCATAAAGTATTTAGAGTATAACATGTATTTAATATTTTTGTAAAGTTATTTTTAAATATTTTGTAACTTTTTCGTAACATTTTGGTTCTTTTTAACATTTTTGTAATAATATTTCAGTTTTATGTAGACTAAATGTTAATATACAAAGAAGATTCACTATATTTATTAACTTTTATTAACAATTTCATCTACAACCTTTGATACAGTTTCTTCTATGCTCAAATTTTCTGCATCTATTGTTATATCAGCATATAATTCATAAAGTGGCACTCTCTCTTCATATATATCAAAAATAGTTTTACCTTTTTTCATTGCAATACCCCTTGTTGTTATATTACTAATTCTATTAATAATTTCAACACAGCTAAGCTTTAAATATACAACAATCCCTTTATCCTTAAGATGCTTCATAGCATTTTTCCCATATACAGCACTACCACCTGTTGCTATCACTGTTCCACATCTTTCAATACCAGATATAACATTATTCTCTATTTCAAGAAACTCATCAATACCAACCTCATTAATTATTTCATAGAGCTTTTTATTATATTGTTGCTGTATAACTAAATCTGCATCCAAAAAATCATAATTTAATGATTTTGCAAGAAGTACGCCAATAGTACTCTTCCCAGCACCAGGCATTCCTATCAACACTATATTCTTTTTTGGAGCAATATCTTTAAACAAAACCTCATTATCCAACTCAACATTATCTATCATTTTTTCACACATATTACATCACCCTATTATAATATATTATGTTACAACCACCTACATCTGCTTTCTTACAACACTATACTCATCACCATATTTATAATAAGGACAATTGTAGTATTTATCAGACATAAATCTAGCCATCTCATCCTCATCCAAATTTACATCACAAACATAACACTCATACTCATCATCATACATATAATAAGCACAGCTCTCACAATTTGAAGGTCTTTCTTTTCTCTTTATATCCTTTTTCTTATCCATATTAAAACACCACCTGACATTTTGTTAATTCACATATTTCATTCCAATTATCACGCTCAGTATCATCATAAACACCGATAACGTCAAAACCAGCATTTTTTGCTGTATTAATTGCAAAACTCGAATCCTCAAAAACAACACTTTCTGAAACACTACATCCTGCAATTTCACAAGCTTTAATATATACATCCGGTCTTTGCTTACTATATCCAACCATAGTACATGTTATCAATCCATCCATATACTTCATTATATCATTACGTTCCAGGCATTTTTTTACCATATCATATTCATTAGCTGTCGCAACAACAATATGATATCCCATATTCTTTAAAGTTTCTATCAACTCAGCTGCACCTGGCTTAAGAAGCAAATCATTTTCATAATGACTATATGCAATTCCCATAATTTCTGTAGTGATTTGTTCCGGACTTTTTTCTACACCAAAGTAATCCCTTATAAATATAGAAGCATCACTTATAGTCATCATCTTAACCTTTGTACAAAAATCAGGCTCAGGATGATACCCCATTCCTTCAAGATAATCTATATCAAGTCTCGCCCACATAGGCATACTGTCAAGAAGTGTACCATCCACATCAAAAATAAGACATTTCTTCCCTTCTATACATGGTTCTATACACTTTAGAATATCTCTAAGTTCCAACTTTAGCACCTCACTTTCGCATACACAAGTATATTACACATTCTCTTCCACAAAATCAAGGTACTTACCATAAATCACATTATGAGAAGTTAGAGTAAAAGTTTTCAAACCTGCCATACATCAATTGTATGTGCAGGTTTTCTTCTTCTCTGGTTCAATTGATAAGGGCGCTTTATAACACGCTTCGTCGTGATGATTTTTAAAATATTCGGAGAAGGTTATCTAAGACGGACGAGGGCCGCTTTCAATCGTACATCCATGTACGTGAAAGCTACGCTGGCATCCATGCCAGCGTGCCCTCTAATTGTCAACCGAATATTAAAAAACTATCACTCCTACGCTATTGTTATCAAGCACCCTTATCAACCTGAACCTTTATTAATATATAAATTGCACATACAATTGATGCACGGCAGGGAAAACTTTTATTATCGCCTTCGGCGAAAAAAGAATTTAACGTAAAATATAAGTTTATTGTCGAAGGCATTGAAAAGCTTAAGCTGGTCAGCTTTTCAAATTCTCATAATGTGATTTATGTTATCCAATTGCAAATGTAAGCTCTGCTGTAACTGCAATCTTACCATCAACCTTTGCAACAGCATTACCGTAACCGATAGGTCCCTTACGAGCTGTAAGCTCACACTCAAGTTCAAGAACATCTCCAGGAATTACCTGCTTCTTAAATCTAGCATTCTTAATACCACCAAAGAAGGCAACCTTGCCCTTGTTCTCTTCCTCGGAAAGTATTGCAACTGCTCCAACCTGAGCCAGTGCTTCAACTATTAATACCCCTGGCATAACATGCTGTTGTGGAAAATGACCACAAAACTGCATCTCATTAGCAGATACACACTTAATACCCTTTGCAAACTTACCTGGCTCAAAATCTGTAATTCTATCAACAAGCAAAAAAGGATATCTATGTGGTATAATTTCCTGAATCTGATTCGAATTAAGTTCCATATCTTAGTCCTCCCACTTCTTTAAAAGAATACTTGCATTATGGCCACCAAAACCGAGAGAATTAGAAAGTGCATAGTCTACCTGTACATTTCTTCCTTCGTTTGGAACAATATCAAGATCACATTCTTCATCTGGTACCTTATAGTTAATAGTTGCAGGAATAAATCCATCCTTTAATGCTAAAGCTGTAAATATTGCCTCAACTGCTCCTGCACCACCGAGAAGATGTCCTGTCATAGACTTAGTTGAGCTAACCATAAGCTTGTATGCATGATCTCCAAATGCTGTCTTAATAGCCATTGTTTCACCTGCATCATTGAGATGAGTTGATGTACCATGAGCATTAATATATCCAACCTGATCAGGAGTTATATTAGCATCCTTAACAGCCATAGTCATAGCAGCAGCTCCACCTGAACCATCAGGAAGTGGTGCTGTAATATGGTGAGCATCACAGGTTGCTCCGTAACCTACAACCTCTGCATAAATCTTAGCGCCTCTGGCAATTGCATGCTCGTACTCCTCAAGAATAAGTGCACCAGCACCCTCACCCATAACGAAGCCAGAACGCTCCTTATCAAAAGGAATAGATGCTCTAGAGCAATCCTCTGTTTTATTTAAAGCCTGCATTGCTGTAAATCCGCCTAAACCAAGGTGTGTAATTGTACTTTCTGATCCACCGCAAAGCATAACCTCTGCATATCCATCCCTTACATAATGAAAAGCATCACCAATTGCATTATTACTACTTGCACAAGCAGTTACAACGCAGGTACACATTCCCTTGAAACCAAGTCTGATTGCAATATTTCCTGCAGCCATATTTGAAATACCCATTGGTATGTAGAAAGGAGAAACCTTATCATATCCTCTTCTCTCTCCAGTAGCATAATTAGCCTCTGTTGTCTCCATTCCACCTATACCACTTGAGAATATTATACCGCAACGTATTGGATCCTCTTTCTCCATATCAAGCTTACTATCCTCAAAGGCTTCAACAGCAGATACCATAGCAAACTGAGAATATCTATCCATTCTTCTTAATTCTTTCTTATCAATAACAGTTTCAGGTGCAAAGTCTTTAACTTCACCCGCAACCTTAACTGCGTGATCTGTAGTATCAATTCTTGTAATAGGAGCAATACCACATACTCCATTCTTGGCATTCTCCCAAGTATCTTTTACATTATTACCAATTGGATTAACAGTTCCAAGACCTGTAATTACAACTCTTCTCTTCATAATATCTCCTTTATGTATCCTATATACAAACAACAACTACATTGCCATTCCGCCATCTACGCAGATAACCTGTCCAGTGATATAACTAGCCATATCTGAAGCAAGAAATACAACAGCATTTGCAATATCTTCACCTGTACCCATTCTCTTTAATGGTATAGCCTTTAACATTTCATCAGCAACAGAATCATTTAAAGCAGCTGTCATATCTGTCTCTATAAAGCCCGGCGCAATTGCATTAGATGTTATTCCTCTTGAAGCAAGTTCCTTAGCAACAGACTTTGTCATACCTATAAGTCCAGCCTTACTTGCTGCATAGTTGACCTGTCCAGCATTACCAAACACTCCTACAACACTACTTATATTAATAATTCTTCCGGAACGCTGCTTAAGCATAATCTTAGATACATCCTTAGTAAAAAGAAATGCACCCTTTAAATTTGTATCTATAACCTGCTCAAAATCAGCCTCTGTCATCTTAAGCATAAGATTGTCCTTTGTGATTCCTGCATTATTAACAAGAATATCTATAGTTCCAAACTCTTCCTTAGTCTTAGTAACAAAAGCTGATACATCTTCATAATTCGCAACATCAGCCTTCATAGCCATAGCCTTAACTCCAAGCTCCTCGCAAAGCTTAACTGTTTCATTAGCACCATCAGCACCATTTGCATAGCATGTTACCACATTGGCACCAGCCTTCGCGAGAGCAAGACATATGCTTCTTCCAATTCCTCTACTACCACCTGTAACAATAGCAGTTTTTCCATCTAATCTCATCAATTACTACCTCACCTATACAAAAATATATAAATTATATATTTACAGTTTCAATTATCAAATAAATTTTGATTGATATTACTTAAGCGCTTCTAAAACAGCATTTAAGCTTTCTACATTCTCAATAGAATATGTAGCTAGAGCTCTATCAATCTTCTTTACAAAGCCACTTAAAGTTTTTCCAGGTCCTATCTCTACAAAAGTATCAACACCCTGATCAATCATATATCTAATAGTATCTTCAAAATAAACACTACTCTGTACCTGAACCTCAAGCATTTCAGGAATTGTCTTACCTGCTTCTAATTCCTTACCGGTTGAATTAAATATTACAGGAAAGCTCATCTCACCAAAGTTCTCAGTCTTAAATCTATCTGCAAGCTTATCTCCTGCAGGCTTCATTAATGATGTATGGAAAGGTCCACTTACAGCAACAGGAACTATTCTCTTTGCTCCCATCTCTAACATTATCTCACCTGCTCGTGTTATAACAGGTGTATCTCCAGATACAGTAACCTGAACAGGAGTATTGTAATTAGCAACCTCAGCTATATTATATTCACTGTCCTTAAACTCTTCATGGGCCATTTCACAAGCCTTCTTTATAGAATCTCTATCAAGGCTCATAACTGCAATCATTCCAACATCTCTTCCTGTTACAGCCTCTTCCATACTTTGTCCTCTAAAAGCAACTAAATCAATAACCTGCTTCTCATCAAAGACACCTGCACTATAAAGAGCTGAATACTCTCCAAGAGAAAGTCCGGCAGCATATTCCGGCTTGATTCCATTATTAGCAAGAATCTTAGTAACACCTACAGCAAATGCAACCATACATGGCTGAGTATATCTTGTCTGACCAAGCTTTTCAATTGGTCCATTAAAACAACAATCCTTTATATCAAAGCCCGGATTAGCATTATCAAATGTCTCTTTAAACTCATTATATGTATCATATAAATCCTGACCCATGCCAACATTCTGACTACCCTGTCCGGCATATAAAAATCCTATCTTCATATATATCTCCTTTTCACTAAAGTGGCTTAAATTATATACTTAAACATTTTATTAATTAAATTGACTGTGTATAAAGCTTCTCAAGCTCTGCCTTAGCATCTGAATAAAGCTTATCTAAAATATCAGCCACAGGCTTAATCTCTCCTATCAAGCCACAAACCTGGCCAGCCATAAGTGAACCATTCTTAGTATCTCCCTCAAGAACAGCCTTTCTTAAAGAACCAAGAGTAAGCTGTTCAAGCTCTTCTCTAGGAACATTCTGACCTTCTAATTTAAGATATTCTCTAGACATATTATTCTTAATAACTCTGACAGGAGCTCCTGAAGAACGTCCAGTTACAACTGTTCCATTATCCTTCGCTTTAATAACTGCAAGCTTATAATTTTCATGAATTGGGCATTCCTCTGCAACAAGAAGACATGTACCAATCTGAATACCAATTGCGCCAAGTGCCATGGCAGCAACCATCTGTCTTCCATCAGCTATACCACCTGCTGCAATAACAGGTATATTAACGGCATCAACAACCATTGGTACAAGCGCCATAGTAGTCATCTCTCCAACATGTCCGCCACTTTCTCCACCTTCTGCAATAACGGCGTCAACACCCATCTTTTCCATTCTTTTAGCAAGAGCAACACCTGAAACAACTGGAATAACCTTTGTACCAACAGCCTTCCAATCGGCAACATACTTTTCGGGAGATCCCGCACCAGTTGTGATAACATCCACCTTTTCCTCAACAAGCATTTTAGCTATATTATCAACATCTGGATTCATAAGCATAAGATTAACACCAAATGGTTTATCAGTTAATGCTCTACACTTATTAATTTCATCTCTAATTCTTTCGGCATCAAATCCACCTGATGCAATAAGTCCAAGACCACCTGCATTAGATACTGCAGCCGCAAACTCACCTGTGGCAATATTTGCCATACCACCCTGAATAATAGGATACTTAATATTTAAAAACTCATTTAACTTCATGTTATCTCTCCTTACCACTCAATGTAAGCTCCACCCCAGGTGAGGCCACCACCAAATCCTACACATATTATCTTCATTCCCGGCTTTAAGATGCCCTTTTGATTAAGCTCACTTAATGCAATAGGTATACTAGCTGATGAAGTATTACCGTATTCATCTAAATTAACAAAGAATTTATCAAGACTTTGTTTACACTTCTTGGCAACAGATTCTATAATTCTCATATTTGCCTGATGACACACAAATAGATCAATATCATCTGCAGTTACTCCTGCTTTATCTAAAAGCTCAAAGATAGTCTTAGGTACTGTACTAACAGCAAATTTAAACACATCACTACCAAGCATACCAACATATCTATCTCCCTGCTCATTAGGACACTGTAAAACAACATCATCTCCCTTTGAACCAAGAACTGAATAATAATTATTGTCAGCAAGCTCAATAATAGCTGCTCCTGCACCATCGCCAAACAATATACAGGTTCCCCTGTCTGTCATATCAAGGATTTTAGAAAGTGTTTCACTTCCAATTACAAGACCGTACTTCTTATCACTTTGAAGAAGTATTCCTCTAGCAATCTGTATTCCATACATAAATCCTGAACAAGCAGCATTTATATCAAAGCAAGGCATATTGCCCGGAAGATCTAATTTACTTTGAACCATACATGCCATAGAAGGTGTAAGATTATCCGCTCTAACAGTTGCACATATACATACACCTAACTCAGATTTATCTATACCAGCATTTTCAAGCGCCATTTTTGCTGCAGCTACAGCCAAATCCTGATTTTTCTCAGTTGTAACATGGTGTCTTCTTCTAATACCGGTTCTACTAGTTATCCACTCATCATTAGTATCAACGATTTTACTCAAATCATCATTAGTTACCACATTATCCGGCGCATAATGTCCTGTACCAATAATGCGGAGTCCTTTAAAATTCTGCATAATATCTCCTTAATGTAGTTTAGATACTTAATCTAATGTTTTATAATAATTTTAAATAATCTGCGTCTATATTTCTAAACTTCTTATATCTGTGCTTACTAACATCATCCTCATTCATCTTGCTATACTTTGAAAGCTCTTTTGCTATATATTTACTAACAGTTTTATACACAACCTTAGGATTAATATGAGCTCCACCAATAGGCTCTGGAATTATATCATCAATAACCTTAAATCCCTTCAAATCCTGAGCTGTAAGCTTCATCATATCACATGCCTCATCACTTCTAGTAGAATCCTTCCACAAAATTGTAGCATAGCCCTCTGGTGACAATATGGAGTATACAGCATTCTCCATCATAAGAACACTATTAGCAACTCCTATAGCAAGAGCTCCACCACTACTTCCTTCTCCTGTAACAATAGCTATTACAGGAACCTTAAGGGCACTCATCTTAGCAAGATTAGTAGCAATAGCTGTTCCCTGACCATTTGTTTCTGCTTCAAGACCAGGATATGCACCAGGTGTATCAATAAATGTAATAATTGGTCTACCAAACTTTTCTGCTTGTTTCATAAGGCGAAGAGCTTTACGATAACCTTCCGGACCAGGCATTCCAAAATTACATTTTAAGTTTTCTGTTAGATCATTACCCTTTCTATGACCTATAACAGTTACGGGAACACCATTAAATGTAGCTATACCACCATATATACTTCCATCCTCTTTTCCAAGATCATCTCCCTGCTGTTCAAAAAAATCTTCAAATATATTCTCTATATAATCTGTAATCTTAGGTCTCTTCTTATGACGAGCCAAATAAACCTTATCATGTGGACCTAAATCCTTGCACATTTTAATAAGATCATGTCTTTGTCTCTTTAATACATAAAGCTGGGCCTCATCTAAAACTTCAGCGGCTTTTATCTTTTCTATCTCATTATCTATTTCAATAATCTTAGCATCAATCTCTTTTACCATCTCTACTTACCTCTCTTGCTGTGTAATCTGAGAATATGAGCTATTGTTTCTCTCATCTTATCTCGTGGAACAATCTGATCTACAAAACCATGCTCCTGCAAAAACTCAGAACGTTGGAATCCTTCAGGTAGCTTTTGTCCTATAGTCTGCTCAATAACTCTTGGACCTGCAAAACCAATCAATGCTTCAGGCTCAGCTAATGTAATATCACCAAGTGTAGCAAAGCTTGCAGTTACACCACCGGTAGTAGGATGAGTTAATACAGAAATATATAATCCACCGTTATTATTAAACTTTTCAACTGCTGCACTAGTTTTTGCCATCTGCATTAAGGACATAATACCCTCCTGCATACGAGCTCCACCACTAGCAGTAAATATAATCAAAGGAAGCTTCTTTCTATCAGCATATTCTACTGCATTAGTAATTTTTTCACCTACTGCAATACCCATACTTCCCATCAAGAACTTACTACTCATAACAGCAATTACAGCATCATAACCATCAATCTTTGCTGTTCCTGCCAAAACTGCCTCGTCCAAACCTGTCTTTTCCTGAAGAGCTAAAATTTTATCCTCATAATCCGGATAATTTAATGGATTTGTGAACTCAACCTTGCATTTAAGTGGCTTAAATGTTCCCTTATCTACTAAATTTTTCATTCTCTTATCAGCAGAAATAACATAATGATGTCCACATGCAACACATACATTTAAATTATCCTTAACTTCCTGCTTCTTAAATTCCTGTTTACATTTAGGACATACAGTTACATCATCCTCCGTATTTGATTGTTGAGCTGAGGAATCCTTATCTGCTTTATTAGCTGATGCAGTATTAGCTCCAGCATTAACAGAATTATCATCATTCAGCTTAATGACTTTCACTTCGGCAGTATCCTTTTTCTTGAAAATTTTCCCAACGTTAAGCTTCATCTTTGTTCTCCATATACTAAATAATAATTAATTTACTCTAATCAAGTAATATTAAACAAATATTTTTATTACTGAAGTAAATTATTTAACTATTTTTACATAAAAAAAGTCAATTGTCAATATTAGGTAGGTTTTAGATTGTTTTTTTATCAATGCACTTGACAGTTTTAAAAACCATTATATATAGTTAATCATTTTAACCATACTAATATAATTTCTTGAAATATATGTAACCCTATGGTAAAATTTCACATAACTAGAAATATGAGGGGTATTCTATGTTTTTTGTACTAATTTTAATATTCATATATAGTGCAGTCTATTTGACTATCTTTGTATTAGCTCACAAAGATGCAAATATGATAAAACCATTAACAGGCATGACCATTGGAATGATGATATTATTGGTTATAACTGCTTTTATTTGTTTGCTATTAAATCAATGGTTTATAAGCTTTATTTTACTAATCGTTATAGTTGGATTAATTAATTTCTTATTTTATCTTATAAAGTATTAAAAAACTGATAATGAAATATTATGAATTTCATTATCAGTTTTTTATTGTTTACATTATATGTCTAGCTTGATATCAATGTATATATAATCATTATAATCAATATATCAATTAACATTAATAAAAAATAATATTCATATCTTTTTTTAATCTAATTATAATACTACTCTATTCCAACAGCTTTTTTAGCTAGTCTGTCCGCTTCCTCATTACCATCTATTCCAGAATGACCTTTAACCTTAACAAAATTAAGAGAAATCTTATGTCTGATACTATTTACATAATCATAATATGCAATTGTACCTTTTTTATTTCTTTTCCAATTTCCCAAGGCCCACATTTCTATACCTGCGTAATCATAATATATTGTAAGCTCACTTAATCCTAGCTCCAAAGCCTTTTTTATGGCAGCCTGACTTCCCAAAACTTCTCCAGCTACATTTCTCATAGAAGCCATTTCAGGTTCATCACCTGAACCCATTAATATATACTTTTCTCCATTAGCAATCAAAAAGCCACCATAACCATATACATTGTTGGTTACATTAAATGAACCATCAACGAAAGCAAAGGGACTTTCATCTTTCAGAATATTACGATCTACTTCCAAAACATTATCATTCTCAATAGTTACTGATTTATTTGTTTTAGTAGTTTCAGCATTCAATGAAATATCATTTTGATAACCCATAAATTCATTAGCTTCCTGAATAGTTTTAAAGCTTTTGTATATTGCCCCTGGATATCCATTAACATTAGCCTTACAATCATCCCAATTATAATATATACCAGGTGTTTTACCTATTTTAACCGCATAAAATTTATTAGCCATATAAACCCTTTCTCGCTATCAATAATATTAGCAAATTATAATAGGCGGAAATAAGTTCCGCCCATTATAAATGCATTAATTTTAATATATTCTTTTATCATATTATAGCTAAATATATATCAAAATACATTAACTATACTATATTTGCGTACTCTCTCATGTCTTTATTAACCTCATCTGTATGAAGTCCAAAATACATACTTGAATCAACATTGTCATACGCATTCTGCATATCTTCAGCACACTGCAATGCAGATAATGGAACTGCTATATACATATCATCTATAGATATCTCAAGCTCACCCTTATTAGTTGTAATAGTATCCTCGCTCTCATTATAAGGTTCTGCCTTATATAATTCTTTAAGCGCTTTACTAAAATAAGGCATTCCATCTGGCAAAGATATATATTTCTTGTTAATTAAACCAGCTTCATATCCATCTTTAAGTATACAAAGCTTTTTCTTCTCAGTTTTCTCCATGGATCCCTGTACAAAAGCCTTACACACGTCAGACATAATTTCTTCACGCCTGTCATTAGTTGGTGAAACAAACATAATGTTTGTTTCCTGTAAGGTTGGAATTCTATCAGAAAAGGCAACTGATATAAGCTTTTCAGGAGCATAAACTCCTATTCCTATCAAAGCATTCTTATAAACCTTTTCCATAACATCCTTAACTACTATAGGTCTACCATTATCGATGTTAGCTTCATTTCTTGTATAAACATCAATAATACCCTTCTTAACCTCATTAATTCTTGATTCAGTAATGTAATCAGATGGAAGGAATTCCTTATGCTTTGCTTCTTTAAGAAGATAATTGATAGTTTTCTTTCCTCTTTCAGCCAAATCCTCTACAGCATATTTTAAATCTTCATCAAACTGTGAATATATCTCATTAAGTCTTTCAGCCTTTTGACGAAGCATTCTTATTACATCACCAAACACATCCTGTGAATCAAAGCCATCAACTAATATTGTTCTCTCAGAAGCGAGAGCTTCCTTAACACAAGCATCATAATATCCTGTTTCAGCCTCTCTCTTAGCACTAGGGAAAGCAAAAAGCTTTTTTGAAACCATAGCTTGAATAGATTCAATAATTCGACTATATTCACCAGTTGATTGATACGAACGCTGTAATATCTCCATATCCTTCAGTGCTTTAATCAAACCAGTATCATACTCAATACCAACTATTCCTTCAGCACCAATCATATGCATGGCAATAAATGGACCATGATTCTTAATAACACCATCAATCTCAGCTGTAAGTGTTTGAACCAACTTATTCTTAACGGATTTCATAAGTATAGGTACATCAAGCTTAATATCATTAAGCTGTCTTGCCATTCCACTTCTGAACTTATCTGCTCCTTTTTTAATATCCTTATATGTAGGTCTTTCGTACTGACCAATCTTTATCAAGCCAGGCAAATCAAGATTGATTTCAGTACCTGGTCTATCATTCAAAAATTTCTTGATCTCACCAAGTGCTTTATCAATTGTTAAATTGATTACACTAGCCAATGGTTCAGGATCATGAATTTTCTTATAAGCTTCACGGAACAACTGATGCTCACATATATTCTCGATTTCTTTAATAGGACCCTTATAATCAGCCTCATTAATTACCTTGTAATATCCTCTTGCATCTCTCTTAAAGAACGCATCTCTAAGAAGCTCTCTATCTTCACCAAGAATTTCAGATCCAATATACTTATTAGTTGCAAGCTTAAATAAGAAATAAGCTGTGTCACTATATATTACCCCATCAGGAATATATCCCTGCTCATCCTTCTTACCGGAAACAAGAAGACAAGCTTCAAATATATTCTCCTTCATACACAATCTGTGAGTTGTACTCTCTGAAATAAATCCATCTGGTTTATCTAAAATCCTCATAAGATAATCTATCTCTTTAAGAGTTGCACATCCATTAGCATTAAGCAATGTTACCAATGCCGGATCATCATAGATATCCTTTTGTCCAAAATGGCAATCAGGCATAAGAAGACATCCACCAACTCTGAAATTCTGCCATTTCTTTACCTTAGCTAATGCTCTAATGTTATATGCAACATCTGCAATAATACCACTACCAGTGCCACCTGCAACGCTAGTAACAAGAATTACATCAAGCTTGCCGCTATAGGATCTAAGATAACACTCCTTAACCTTATCAAAAAGCAAAATTCTCATATCCTCATAAGCATTAGAGAACATAAGTCTACCTACCTGACGATTACCATTAGTACCATTTTGTCCAAGTGTAATATTTGGGAAATCAGGTCTCATCCAATTCGCAAGATTTGGATGGACAGGATTATTTTGAATTCCATTTTCTAAAATATTATCAATATTCGGACGATAAATACTAATAATTTCAAGAGCATTCAGGCCTATACCATCCTTACTATCTTCTATCATCTGTTCCATAGAAGGAATATCAGAATCAATATAAAGGAAATTAATATTATCCTCAGGCTTAATCTGATTGTTAAGCATCCCCTTAAGGTTACTGACAACCTTACCGCCTGCTCCACCCAAGCCTATGACTAATAAGTCCCTGTTAAACTTATTACCATCTTCTTCCTTACCAAAAATTCTTATGTCCTTTAATCGGGCAAATTCTTCTTTTTGCGTATCAATAAGTATCATATACCTTTTCCTCCCTAGTTTTTACGGAAATCTGTAAGTTCTAACCCCTCATTATGTTCTAATAATATTCGAATTGACCACTCATTAGCAAAAAGCAATAGTGGATTATCCTTCATATCCTTAACTTTCTTACAATCACTTATTCTACTAAGCTTATTTAAATCTGTAGTTGGATCTTTAACCCATCTAACATAGTTATATGGCAATGGCTCCATGCGAACATCACAGCCATACTCATTCTCCAATCTATATTTTAATACATCAAACTGAAGAACACCAACAACCCCAACTATTATCTCAGACATTCCAAGAAGATAATCCTGGAATATCTGTATTGCACCTTCCTGAGCAATCTGTGTTACCCCCTTCATAAACTGCTTCTTCTTCATAGAATCAAGAGGAACCAGTCTACAAAAATGCTCCGGTGCAAACGTTGGTATACCTTCATATTCGAATTTTTTACCAGGAACCGTTATAGTATCTCCTATAGAAAATATTCCCGGATCAAATATTCCAATAACATCTCCTGCATATGCCTCATCTATAATTTTTCTATCCTGTGCCATAATCTGCTGTGGCTGCGATAGCTTCATCTTACGTTTACTTTGAACATGATACACATCCTTTGTGGCATCAAACTTACCTGAGCAAATTCTCATAAATGCTATTCTATCGTGATGTGCCTTATTCATATTAGCCTGTATCTTAAATACAAATCCCGAGAAGAAATCATTCATAGGATCAATGGCGCCCTCATTAGACTCTCTTGGAAGCGGTGACTGAGTCATCTTAAGAAAATGCTCTAAAAATGTCTCAATACCAAATGTTGTAAGCGCGGAACCAAAGAACACAGGTGAAAGCTCTCCCCTATCAACAAGCTCCTGATCAAGCTCATCTGATGCTCCATCTAAAAGCTCTATCTCCTCAATAAGCTGATCATATAGTTCATCTCCAACCTCTTCCTTTAGCTTAGGATCGTCTACGCTATATTCCTCTTTAGCAGCACTCTTTGCACCACCAACAGAAACAGCTGTAAACATAGAAACATTCTTAGTTTCTCTATCATAAACTCCCTTAAATCGCTTACCGGATCCAATAGGCCAATTTATAGGGCATGTCCTAATGCCAAGCACCTTTTCTATTTCATCAAGAAGCTCAAAAGAATCTCTTGCTTCCAAATCCATCTTATTGATAAATGTAAATATAGGAATATGTCTCATAACACAAACCTTAAAAAGCTTTATAGTCTGAGCCTCAACACCCTTGGATGCATCAATAACCATTACAGCAGAATCTGCAGCCATAAGAGTACGATAGGTATCCTCTGAGAAATCCTGATGACCAGGTGTATCAAGAATATTAATACAATATCCATCATAATTAAATTGTAACACTGATGAAGTTACAGAAATACCTCTATCCTTTTCTATCTGCATCCAATCTGATACAGCATATTTTGAATTCGCCTTTCCTTTTACTGAACCGGCTGTATTAATAGCTCCACCATAGAGAAGAAACTTCTCTGTTAAAGTTGTCTTACCAGCATCGGGATGAGATATAATAGCAAAGGTTCTTCTTCTTTCAATTTCTTTTTTTAACTGATCTGACATAATGTCCTCCAAGCAAATATATTAGTATATGTCAAGACATACTTAACCCATTATTTTACATACATAGCTTATTATATCCTTTATTTTAACTTTTCTCAATAGCTTTTAACCAAAAATTCCGCATAAATCAGATAAATATATTAAATCTGATTTATACGGAAATATACTTTTATCCAACTCAGCAGAGAAACATTTCTAATATTAATACAATCAGGCAACATGAAACTGCGGTTTTGAATAAATCAAACCCAAACCATGCAACAACAATTCCAATTACAAGTGCCGCAATACCGGAAACAGTGCTTTGTGTCGCATTAACTATTGCCGGAAAGGTCATAACTGCCAAAGTAACATAAGGTACATAATACAGGAATGATTGAAGAAATCTATTCTTTATCTGCCCCTTAATCAACGTAAGAGGCAATACTCTAATGGCATAGGTAACAACAGCCATAATCAATATGTATATATAGTTATTCATCCTCTGCCACCTCCTTATTGTCGAAATTAGGAACAGGGAATATTATAGCAGCTACAGAAGCAATAACAACTGTAAGTATAATTGTTCTTGTTCCCTCAGATAATTCACGTACAACAGGAACAGTAGCAGCCAAATAGCTTAACACAAATGATATTATTATCAATCCTGCTACTATCCTGCTTTTTCTAGCAGGCGGAATAATAACAGCCAAAAACATACCATAAAGAGCAACACTAAAGGCACTGACTAGCCTAACAGGAAGCATATTTCCAGCTATAACACCAAGCATAGTACCTATACCCCATGCAGGAGATGCAATCAAAGCAGCTCCATATGAATAATATGGATTTAAATATCCTGGTCTTGCTATTGCAATACCAAACAATTCATCTGTTACATGAAATGCCATAATGAACCTGTGAAAAAACGGCATCTTTGAATCAAGTCTTTGACTCATTGCACAGCTCATAAGCATATACCGGACATTTGCTACAAGTGTTGCAAGGGCTATCTCAAGATAGGCTGCCATAGCACCTATAGATGTAAATCCAGCATACTCTCCTGCTGACGCATTACATAGTATACTAACTAAAAATCCCTGAAAGGGTGTCAATCCAACATTTTTAGCGGCAATGCCAAGAGAAAAGGATACCGCTAAGTATCCTAATGCTATTGGAATTCCATCCTTCATTCCGTTACGGAAGGTTTCCATATTATTCTCGTTATGTATTGAATACGTGTCCATTATTTAAGTCTCCTAATTGTATTTTTCCTCAAATTCATCTACAGACATAGGTTTTGCAAAATAATATCCCTGTATAAGGTCACAATCTTGTGTCGCAAGGAAATCAACCTGTTCTCTACTTTCTATGCCCTCAGCAACAATCTTCATATCAAGCTTTTTAGCAAGCTCTATAACCTTTGTAACTATAAACATTCCTCTATCTACAGAGTCTATGCCTCGGAAGAAGTCAGCATCAATTTTAAGCACATCAATAGATAGCTCTTTCAAAGAATTAAGCGAAGAATAACCTGCTCCAAAGTCATCCATTGAAACAACAAAACCATAATCCTTAAGCTGTTTTACCGTGTCAATAAGAACATACTTATCATCAAAGAAAGCACTTTCTGTTAATTCAAGCTCTATAAACTTATGAGGAACATTATACTTATCTACAATTTTACAAATATGTTCTGCTAAATCCTCTCTTGTAAAATGAGCTCTAGACACATTTACAGATATAGGAAATAATTCACGTCCCTCAGCAAGCCATTTAGACTGCTGCATAGCAACCTGTTCTATCATATAATCATCCAATTGAAGAATAAAACCATTACTTTCAAATATTGGAATGAATTTATTAGGTGGAATAAATCCTTCAGTAGGATGAATCCATCTAACCAAAGCCTCTGCTCCCGCAAGCTGTTCTTCTTTTGCACTGTACTTAGGCTGAAGATAAAGCTTGAACTGATTAGTAACAAGAGCCTTGTCCATATCGTCCTCAACCTTACGTTCCCATAACTGTTGTTTCTTCATCTCTATATCATAAAATGCCAACTTTTCATCAGAATCCTCAGGCAAAAGCTCTAAAGCAGTTGTTGCATTATTATAAAGACCATTTATCTCATAATCATTATCATCTGCGAAACAAACACCGAATTTAAAGTACATCTTAATATTCGGCATAACATCACATAATGATTTTTCAATCAAATTAAGTCTTTGATTCAATTCTTCATCATTAACACATGATAACAAAAGGCCAAAATCCGCCTCATCATGATGTGCAATCAACTCGTTTTTGTGAAAATTTTTCTTAAGAGCCACGTAAAATCTTTCCATCAGCTCTTCTCCTTCTTTCACTCCAAAGCAGGTGCAAAAACTTCTATATTTATCCATTCTAAGATTTACAACAGCATAATTGCATTTACTACGATTTTTTCTTAAAAGCTTATCTCCCTTCTTGGTGAAATATAACCAATTATATCCCCCGGTTACCATATCAGTATAAAGTAATTTAGATATTCTATGCTGACTTTTAGCAACACCAACTATTGAGAATATATAATAGATCATAAATATAATGATCATACATAACATCAATACAAAGGTTAATACAACCATATACAAGTCATTATTTAGCAAAGTTACGTCATTTAATACCAAGAAAGTATATCCCTCATTTTGAATCATATGCCATATTTCTATGCTAATAATAGGCACATTTTTTTCAGATAATACTTTAGTGATATCCAAAAGCTTTAATTGAGACATTAAATATTCATTAAAATCATCAGAAATCTCAACTGAATCACTATCTTT
>JAGALE010000096.1 GCA_017625335.1 Lachnospiraceae bacterium | reverse complement strand
TTTTGGGGATTTAGGATATTTTTAGACGTTCATTCGTGTATTAAGTGAAGGAGGAATGAGAGATGAGCTTAAGAGACGTATTTGAGCGTCAGCATAAGCGAATATATCGTATAGCTATGCTGATGTTAAACAATGAAGCAGACGCCGAGGATGCAGTGCAGAATATTTTCATAAAGTACTATGAAAAGGGTATAGAATTTACTGATGATGAACATGAGAACGCATGGTTTATTACAGTAACTAGAAATTACTGTACTGATATCCTTAGAAGCTATTGGAAGAAACAGGTGGATTTTGGGGATATTCCCGATACACCAGTGGAAGATGGTGAGGAAGAAGGGGAACTTCTATCACACATACGTAAGTTGCCTGATAAGTATCGGGATGTGATTTACCTGTATTATTACGAAGAATACTCTGTTAGGGAAATCTCAAAGATGTTGGATAGAAAAGAAAGCACTATCCAAACCCAGCTTTCTACGGCGAGAGAAAAGCTGAAAAAAATATTAGAGAAGGAGGGAAATGTATATGCATAAGGACGGATATGATAATGATATTAAGAACAGTTTAGATAGATTAAATCCTACCAAGGAACAGTCAATGGCTATGTGGGAAAGACTGGAAAAAACTATAGCCGAAAGAGAAGCTTCAAATGTATCGGATAATGCCGCAGATAATGTCAGAAACAACAAAACCACTGTATCTGATGACAAAAACTTAAAGATGGTTTCATTTGATTCTTTTGAAAGTAAGAAAAAGCCAAAGAGAATAGGCAAGATATTAACTAGGGTTGCAGCGGCAATCATAGTGATATTTTTAGCATTTGGTATAGATAAGGTAACCGGTGGACATGTATATGCAGCAATCAAGGATTTGCTTAATATTGACCAGGGTAGACAGGATATTGTTGGTAATATAGATGAAGATATAGACCAGCACTATAATATATACGCACCAAATATCTACCATATGGACGGCGAAATGCTAGTTTTTGGAGGTCTTAGAGGTTTAATTATTTATGACCTTAATAATAATGTGGTAGCGGGTACAATAGATACTCAGAAGATTGATTGTGTGTATTTTGATAGTGATAGCAAGGAGACACACGTAGTTAAGGATGATGATAAGCTCGTTGTATTTAATTCTGAGAATGATAAGCCTTATGGTGATTATTACATTTATAGTCTTGATAATCTTAGTGGTGGTGAATTAGAGTCTATAGAAACTGGAAATGATACAGAGCTTCTTAAGGATTATTATTCTAAATGGATGACCGTATATGAAACCTATGTTGATACATTTGACATGGCACAAGGTAATGATGAGCTAAGAGCTGTTGCTAATGTTGACCACATATATGGTGAATTAAGCTTTTCGTGGGTAGGTTCTTCTGGGGAAAATTGTAATTCATTCCTTGTTGAAGGTGATGAGGTTTATGTATTATACACTTATAATAATGGGGATGGTTCTGTAACTACACAGGATATAGATTTATCAAATACTATGAACGAAGCTACAACTGAAGCTACTACTAATAGTGAAAATGTAGTATTAACAGAGTTTGTTTACGCCGGTGACAATAAGGCCATTGAAGCAATCTATAATTATATGAGACCTGAATATATGAATATGTTTGGAGATGAATCTCAGATTTATATTCCGGCATATATTATATATCAAGAGGTAGATGCAGGGGAAGAATATCTAGTATTTGGCAATTTCTATATACATGGATATAAACTAACCGGAAATATATTAGAGTCTGAAAGTGGTGCATCTATGCCAGGATGTGCCCACCTTAAGCGAAATGGGGATGGCTTTGAGGTGATTAATATAGAATTTGCCGGTGATGGTGAATATTACGATTTAGATATTAAGGAGTTTACAAAGGATTATCCTGAAGTTTATGATATGTATTTTGATTATCAGCCTGAAAGAGATGAAGAGATAAGAAAAGAACATATCAGAATGTATGTTACAGATAATAATCTTGATGTTGAGTATTATAAGGATTATGGCTGGGATCCAGTAAAGTTATTTGATTAAAAGGAATTGATGTGTGTAAGAGCTGTGAGTAATAATAATTCACAGCTCTTTTCTTAGTGTTCTTGCCAAGACAGGATAAAAAATATATAATTAAAATAGTAGTATATTTTGGAGTTTAAATAATTATAGGAGTGGAAATATGGAATCAAGAGTTGAAAAAACTATAGAATTGCATAACAGAGGCTATAACTGCGCTCAATCAGTTGCATGCGCATACTGTGACTTGGTTGGTGTGGACGAGGAGACTATGTTTAAGCTGACTGAGGGATTAGGACTTGGTATGGGCGGTATGGAAGGAACCTGTGGAGCACTTACAGGTGCATGTATATTGGCAGGAATGAAGAATAGTACTGGAAACATAGAGGCCCCAGACAGTAAGGTGAGTACATATAAGCTGTCAAGAGAGATATTAGAAAGCTTTAGAATTAAGAATGGAAGCTCAGCATGTAAAAGACTTAAAGGTATAGAGACAGGGATAGCTCTGCGCTCATGTTCAGGTTGCATTATGGATGCAGCGGATTTGGTAGAACGAATTTTATTTTCAGAGGAGAAATAAGAGAAATAATTATGCCAAAAAGAGTAACGAAAACAAGGGATTCTGGAATTGAATTATTGAGAATTATTGCTGTTTTCATGGTTATTGGTGTTCATTTATTTGCGTATAGCCATTATAAAAATCAATCCATTGAAATAGGCGGAATTGTAGAAAGTATGTCTTTTGGAATTAGAGTTTTGTTTATGCCATGTGTAAATATATTTGTTATTATTACAGGATATTTTATGGTTAAAATGAAATTCAATTTAGAAAGAGCATATAAAAGAGTTTTCAAAACATA
>JAGALE010000095.1 GCA_017625335.1 Lachnospiraceae bacterium | reverse complement strand
TGATAATGCTCATAATGAGCTTCTTCAGTATCTTGTTACATTAGGAATATTAGGTGTTATATCTTATCTTGGAGTGGTTGTATCTAGTGTATTTTATATGCTTAAGTATGGAAAAGGTAACTACATGGTGTATGGTTTTTTTACTGCAACAGTAGGTTATTTCTTCCAATCTATAATAAATCTTAATCAGCCTATAACCACACCACTTTATTTTGTAATTATGGCACTTGGTGTTGGATATACTACATATTTGAGAAAGCAGGATGGTGACTATGACCAAGCTACTAGTTAGTAAGTTTATTAAGGATTATGATAATGTTAAGAACCCGAAGGTGAGAGAAGCCTATGGTTTGCTTAGCTCTTGGGTTGGAATTGTCTGCAATGTTCTTTTGTTTATAGCAAAATTTGCTATTGGTACATTAGCCAATTCAATATCTATTATTTCAGATGGATTTAATAATCTGTCGGATTGTGCATCCTGCGTGGTGACTATGTTTGGATACAAGATGGCTGCCAAGCCTGCGGATAAGGACCATCCTTTCGGTCATGGACGTATGGAGTATCTTACATCCCTGGTTATAGCCATGGTTATTATGGTTGTTGGAGTTGAGCTTTTTACAGGCTCTGTGGATAAGATAATACATCCTGATAAGGTGAGCTTTTCTATTATAGCTGTTGTGGCGTTAGTTTTATCTATACTGATTAAGCTATGGATGGGGCTTTTTAATAAAAAACTTGGGAATGCAGTTGAAAGCTCAGTAATGTTAGCTACATCAAAGGATAGCTTAAATGACGTACTTGCTACAGCAGCAACTCTTGTTGCTTTAGTGTCATCAGTTTTTACGGATGCTCCTATAGATGGAGTTATGGGAGTTGTTGTATCTGTTATGATACTTATATCCGGCTTTGGAATTGTTAAGGAGACCGTGGATGAGCTGCTTGGTCAGCCGGCCTCACCTGAAATTGTGGAAGCTCTTAAGGAGTTAGTGGATGAGTGTTCATATTCCCTGGGAATGCATGACCTTATTATTCACAGCTATGGTCCGGGAAATCTTATAGGTAGTGTACATATAGAGGTGGATGGCAAGGAGAATATAATGGATATTCACGATGCCATAGACGAGTTAGAAAGAAATATATATGACGAGCTTGGTATTCGTATGACAATTCATATGGATCCGGTAGAGACAGATAATGAAAATCTAAAGCTTTGCAAGGATATGATTGAGGTTATATTAAATGAGGTTGATAGTGAGCTTCATTTTCATGATTTTAGAATGGTGGCGGGACCTAGTCATACAAACCTTATCTTTGATGTGGTAGTTCCTCATGGTTGTAAGCTGAGCGATGGAGAGATAAAGGAAGCTATAGATGAAAAGCTTATTATGAGAGAGAAAAAGTATTATACAGTTATCACATTTGAGAAGAGCTATTATTAGTGTTGTAATTATGATTTGGAAATAGTTTGTATTGTTATAGTATAAAATTTAAATGTTTTTATGGACAAAAGTTGATTAATAGCTTATAATCTCAATGTATATAAAAAGGCGATGATAGGAACAAGTAATCTTCATAAAACTGCCACAGAAAGTAGCCGGTGGATGAGAGGCGCGGTAAGAGATTTAGATGAATACATCCTTGAGCTTCAACCTGAATTAACAGTAGGGTTTGACGTAGTGGCACACGTTATAGTGCCGGAGTATTAGCATGGATACTTACTAAGGTAGCTATCGTGAGGTGGCTATGAATTAAGGTGGTAACACGGAGTTTATCTTCGTCCTTAAGAGTTTTCTTGGGGACGAATTTTTTTATGTGTGTCTCGGGATAATGCATATTATTGCTTGACGATACACATTGGTGTAATTAATCACACAGAAGATAACATTATAGTCCCAGATAATATAATATTCGGAGGTAGAAATTATGAAGCTTTATGACGAGCTTGTAGCCAGAGGATTAATTGCTCAGGTTACAAATGAAGATGAAATCAGTAACTTAATTAATGAGGGAAAAGCTACATTTTACATTGGCTTTGACCCTACAGCAGACAGCTTACATGTAGGTCACTTCATGGCACTTTGCCTTATGAAGAGACTTCAGATGGGAGGAAATAAGCCTATCGCTCTTATTGGTGGTGGTACAGCTATGATTGGTGACCCATCAGGAAGAACTGATATGAGACAGATGATGACAGAGGAAACTATTCAGCATAATGTTGAGTGCTTTAAGAAGCAGATGAGCCGTTTTATCGACTTCTCAGAGGACAAGGCTATGCTTGTTAATAACGCTGACTGGCTCCTTGACCTTAACTATGTTGATGTACTTAGAGAGGTTGGAGCACACTTTAGTGTTAACAGAATGCTTACAGCTGAGTGCTACAAGCAGAGAATGGAGAAGGGACTTTCATTCCTTGAGTTTAACTACATGATTATGCAGAGCTACGACTTCTATGCATTATTCCAGAAGTATGGCTGTAATCTTCAGTTTGGTGGAGATGATCAGTGGTCTAACATGCTTGGTGGTACAGAGCTTATCAGACGTAAGCTTGGTAAGGACGCTCATGCTATGACTATTACACTTCTTCTTAACTCAGAGGGTAAGAAGATGGGTAAGACTCAGAAGGGTGCTGTATGGCTTGATCCTAACAAGACTACACCATTTGAGTTCTTCCAGTATTGGAGAAATGTAGCTGATGCAGACGTAATAAAGTGTCTTAAGATGCTTACATTCCTTCCACTTGAGCAGATTCAGGAGATGGAGAAGTACGAGGGCAGCGAGCTTAATAAGGCTAAGGAGGTTCTTGCTTATGAGCTTACAAGCCTTGTTCATGGTGAGGAAGAAGGTAAGAAGGCGTTAGAAGCTGCAAGAGCGCTTTTCTCAAGTGGTAATGCTGCTAATATGCCAACTGCTGATATTTCTTTGGCTGATTTAAATGATGGTTCTATAGATATCATTTCCCTTCTTGTTAAGTCAGGCTTAGTTGCTTCAAGAAACGAGGGTAGACGTGGCGTAGAGCAGGGCGGTGTATCTGTAAATGATGAAAAGGTTACAGATGTAGCTACTACTTATACTGCAGACGACCTTAAGGGTGAGCTTATCCTTAAGCGTGGTAAGAAGAACTTTAGAAAGATTAATTTCGTAGAGTAGTAAAGTGATAATATAGTGTTTTATATGACTCCGGTGCATTTTCGTACCGGAGTTATTTTCTTTTATTGATTTTAATCCTTTGAAAAGCTATACTATATATGTGTGAGTTTGCGCATAATTCGTAAGAAAAAATTATGGTGTATTTATGTATTAAATAGAAGCTGTGCCAGGAGAATATGCATATGAAAAAGATTATTAATACATTTAAATATGGTGATAAAAAGGTTAAGAAATCTCTTGCATTGGCTATTCTTGCAGGGGTAGTTACCCTTTTCTTTGGAGTGCTTGCTCTTGCGCTTTCAAATATGCTTTGCTTTTTTGTAGCAATAGTTGCAGCCTTCGTGACTATCACTTTAGTGCAGACCTTTATGATTGCAGAGGGTGAGAATCCTACAGTTGTAAAGGCAGTTACAGATATTGGTACAGATGAATCTGTTCATATGGAGCTGGGTAATCGCAGGTCTTCTGACAAGAAAATCAAATCGAAAAAGCCAGTTGGCTCTAAGGATAAGAATAAAGCTCAGGCTGATTCAAAAAATAAAGATGATGCTATAATACATAATGCTTCAGGGAAAACTAATAAGTCAGATAATATAAATGATAGTACTGTAAATGAAACTAAGCTGCATAATGAAACTCAAGATACAAATACTTATATTACAGATAATTGGAATCAGGATGTTGAGAATG
>JAGALE010000094.1 GCA_017625335.1 Lachnospiraceae bacterium | reverse complement strand
CAAGACCAAATGGTGAATATCATTCACATAATATAGCACATGCCGTTATGGGTTTTAGAGAACTTGGTGCAGAAATAATTAAATATGAGACAATAGATGAAATATATAATATAGTTACGAATGAGGATATAGTGCTAGACTATATAGACCAATGTTTAACAATATTTGATAAGTTTGGCATACACCCACATTTAGAAGATTATCCAGATGTATTAAAACCATATCTTGGTAGAACAATATGGACAGATACAATAAACAATATTAGTGGTAATCCAGATAAATGGGGAGTATTTGTAAAACCAAAGAAAGAAAAAGCATTCACTGGTAAAGTAATTAATGGACCAAAAGATTTAGTTGGATGTGGTAGTTGTTATGAAAACTATGAGATATATTGCAGTGAACCACTGGAAATATTGAGAGAATGGCGTGGTTTTATTTATTATGATAAACTCATAGATTTAAGACCATACAATGGTAATTGGTGTTATAATTATGACCCTAATGTGATAAAACGAGCTGTAAATGCATTCCTAACATGGGAAGATAGGCCAGTAGCTTGTAGCTTAGACTTTGCAGTCATAGAAAGAGATGCAGGTGAAATACAACAAACAATATTCTTAGAAGCAAATGATTCATATGCTTTAGGAAATTATGGGTTACATCATATTATGTATGCAAGAATGATTTCTGCAAGGTGGTCACAATTATTAGGTAGAAAGGACGAGTTTAAGTTTTAGGTGCATCATATGTATGTAGATAGGATAAAATTGAATGAGCTAAATAAGAAAAAGAAAGAAATAACGAAAGAAATAACCACTATAACATCTCATAAAAATGGAACATCTTACGGAAAAATGTTAAGTAAGCTTATATATGAGGTTATAAAAGACAATGACTTAATAGGAGCAGACTACTTTAATTCAGTAAAAAGATACAAAGAGTATTCTAGGATACATTTTATGATATCAAGTATAGTAGGTGTAAAAACTCAGGTATGGACAAAAAGTGAGTACGTTGAGGCGCTAAGCATTATACAAAGAGAATTTAATTACAACATAAAAGAATATTATATGATATAAGGTGATGGGATATGATAAACATATCCCATTATTTTTTATAGCAATACTGAATACTTTAAAACTAAGGTTAGTTAAAATTTTAATTAGGGGTGGAAAATTATGGAAGCATGGATACTTATAATATTAGCACTTATTGTAATATTAGCATTATTAAAAACTGTAAAGAAAATGGTATTTAAAATAATATCAATAGCAATAATTATATGTGTTGTATGTTTTATAGCAAAATCATTTGGTATAATATAAGGAGCCTTTATGAGATATATAAATATTGAGAATATCAAAGATGATATGGTAACAGCACAAAATATAAAAGACAAGTATGATAGAATATTAATTACAGCTGGTTCAATATTATCGCGTCAAAAAATAAAACAATTACACAAATTTGGAATCATAGGTGTGTATATAGAAGATACATGGTCAGCTGATATATTCATACAGCCAGTAGTAGATGAGCAACTAGCAAATGATACAGTAAAGGCTCTTGAAAAATTCAGCTTAGATGAAATTTATGATTGTGCATCAGAAATAGTAGATAGACTTATGCATTGTGATGATTATATGAATGATGTTGAAACTATAGAAGCATATGATGAGAATACATTTGAGCATAGTCTGCATGTAGCAATAAATGCAGTAACACTTGGTATAGGATTAGGGTATAATTTCTATAGACTAAAAAATTTAGCAGTAGGAGCTATGCTACATGATATAGGGAAACAATTAGTACCTTTAGAAATTATAACAAAGAATGGAAGATTAACAGAGTCAGAGTTATCAGTAGTGAGAATGCATCCAGAATTTGGATATAATATATTAGCTAAGGATATAAATATATACTCATCAACAAGAGCAATAGTTTATCAGCACCATGAAAATTGGGATGGAACAGGGTACCCAAGAGGGTTAAAAGGAAATGAGATATATGAATTAGCAATGGTAACACATATATGTGATGTATATGACGCACTAATATCAAAACGTTCATACAAAGAAGCATTTTCATTTCAAAAGACAATAAGTATAATTAAAGACGGATTAGATACAATGTATAATCCGTCTATTTTAGAGGCATTCTTTCAGTATGTACCAATATATCATAAAGGTACTGAGATTAAGATATCAAATGGGGATAATGCACTGGTATTTAGAAACAATAGAGGAGATATGCTTAAACCTGTTATAAAATTAAAAAACAGTACATTAATAGATTTAAGAACATCTAAATTGGAAATAATAAGCTAGGTTATTTAAAATATATTACTAAAATATAAACATTTTACAGAATAGAGTGTAAATTATAATTTTGAGAGCTAGAGGAAAGATAAAATGATTCAAGGCATACCTTACTTGGGTGAAAACACACAAGAGTTAGTAGAACAAATACTAAATAAAGATTTGGATTATGAAGAAATATATAGTAGCTTATATGATTTGGTAATGAGCTATATAAATAAAAAAATTGTAGTGATAATAGATAATAAATGGCTTACTTGGTTCAATGATATAACATTTAATTATAGAAACAAAGAATGCTATATACCTTATTATTCATATAAATTACATAAAATAGAAGATAAGTTATATAGGTCAAACAATAAAGGTCACCTTATATTAAATAATAATACTCTGCATATAAGATATGAATACAAATATGAAAAATTACATATAAATGTAGATAATTTATCACTCATATTATTAGATTTAGATACAATGAAAAAATATAAAGTAGAGACTAATAAATGGATAAGTGATACATACTTTGATATAGATAAGCTATATAATCTATATGTAGATAGCTGTTATGAAGAGGATGATTTTAATTTCAATAAACATATGGGTGGATACCATTACATATTAAGAACACCTCAAGGAT
>JAGALE010000093.1 GCA_017625335.1 Lachnospiraceae bacterium | reverse complement strand
GTCAGATACTGGATTGCAGATTTTAGGATATTGCTCTGCTTGTCACTGTAATGCTCCCTGATGTTTTCGGAATACTCCAAAATACTGTTTTCGGAAAAATCCTTTAATTCAAAATCAGGCACATTGTTGGTATCAAGTAACATCATACTCTGAATGAGACTTCTCTGGTCATCAGAGGT
Organism: Lachnospiraceae bacterium; assembly: GCA_017625335.1. Taxonomy (GTDB): domain Bacteria; phylum Bacillota; class Clostridia; order Lachnospirales; family Lachnospiraceae; genus Coprococcus_C. The sequence continues at coordinate 2,237 of JAGALE010000093.1, read as the reverse complement.
TTTTAACTGTGCTCTGGAGAAGTTACAGCTTACCGTAAAGAACTTGGAAGTAAGCAGCTCATTGATAAACTCTGCCAACTGCACTCCAATCTTTGCTTTTGCCACCTGACTCTTAGTAAGCGGCGTACTGTTATTCAGTCGAAAGAAGATTTCTTCAATCTCCCTGTCAGAGCAATCCTCAAATGCCACAATCTCAAACTTATATCGTTTGATTTCATACTGCACAGGCTCATCCGAATCACAAAAGTATTTACCAGCAATCTCATACTCCACTTCATCCACATAGATGTTAGGAATATTCTCCTCTAAGGGGAACTCTCCCCATATGTAGGACAATACACTGGTAAGTCTCTGTTTTCCATCCATCACTGAATAGTTAAACACAGGCTTGTTTTTTTCATCCACTTCCTGACTGTCTTCCCTAAGCACATAAATGTTAGGCACAGGGTAGTTGGCAAGCATACTGTGAAGCAACAGGCTTTTTTGCTGATTGTTCCACTGCTCACTCTTTCTCTGGATGGGATGCTCAAAGGAAAGTACCTTCTTCTCCTGGTGCATCTTTTCTATGTTACTGACTGTCCAAGATAACTTTGTCTTATTCATAATTACTGTCTCCTTCCACAAAAATAAGTTTTCTGCTTCTAAATAAGAGAGAACCTCAACATCTGTAAAGTTTCAAAATTCCCATACATTTTTCTCCCTTACACAAGAATGTGCCACCGGCACATTCTTGTGCATCAAAAAAGGAACTGACAACTGCAACATCATCACAGCATCACTTCCTACCAATAAACTACTTATTCAATTTGGGGCTTACTTAAAGGGTAACTCCTCATCAGGAATATCGGGGATATTCATAAAGGAGTCATTCATTGGTGTATCAGATTTCTTTCCACAAAACTCAATTTCTTCCACCATCATCTGCAGGGTATATATCCTTGTACCCTCTTTTTCATAACTGCCTGATTGCATTTTGCCATAGAGCAGGATTTCCTTGCCCTTACAAAGATTTGCTTGTGCAATCTCAGCGGTCTTGCCTACCGCAAAACAGGGGATAAAATCAGTGTGGTATTTACCTTCGTCTATTTTCCATCCTCTGTCTTCCACTGCAAGAACCCATCTTGCAAGCAAGGTCTGATTTTCTCCACTACCAAAAGAGGTTGTTACATCTTTAGTCAGTCTGCCCTTCAATATAACCTTATTCATAGGACATACCCCCTATCACTACTTTCCCTGTGGCATAAACATACTTATACACATTGTTGGAAAGTACTTCTTCAGGATGTACACAAGTTCCATTTACCTCTCTTACCATAGTAAGAAGCTCTCTGGGGCTTTCCCTGCCACTGTCAGGTATCCATATGGTTTCCTGTACACTAGAAGGTAAAATCCACACATCAGCATTGTTGTGTTTTTCCGAAAACTGTTTGAGTTTATTTACATCAAACATATAGACTGCACCACTCATTTTCCTGTCATTTGAGACTATGTACATGGGGCAATCTTCTGCATAGAATAACCTTTCTGCCCTCTCCTTTTCGGTAATCTCTTTTTCATCCAATCCCATTATGAGACTGGACATGGAAACTACCTCACAAGGCAATAAACGGGGAACATTCTCCTTTGCCACTGCAAGCAGTTCTTCTTTTGTGACACCCCACATAGCAAGGTGGGTATCATAAATCTGAATACTTCCCATGCCAAGTTTTTTCCCCTCATAGAGATAGTAAAAGACCAGTGCCAAATCAAGTACCTTGAAATGTGGTACTTGGAAAAGCCACTCTTCATTTTTCTTGTAGCTTACCAGTTTGCAACATATCCTGTCCTTAACAGTCTCCCAATTTCTGAAAAACTCAAAGGACACATTGTTTCTCCCAACCTCTACACATTCTTTCAGATAGGTTAGGTAAATATGGTGCTCTACATCTTTCAGACTGTCATCATCCACCTCATTATCACAATACTGCTGATAATACCCATTCAGATAGATGGTTGGGGAAATGTTCTGGTTTGGTGCTTTGATAACAAGACCAGTCAATTTCACACCGTTGTTTTTGGTAACCTCCGTTACTCTTACCGAATACCTGTTACCAAGCCTTCGTTGAAAGTCCAGTAGAATACATCTGCTGAAGCCTTCCAAACTCATTTTGTTCTTTTCCTGCATAAAATTTTCCTTTCTGTGCTCTGCACTTAAACTGTGGTATCTGCCACTCCTTTTGTAACCTGTCAATGCTTTT
>JAGALE010000092.1 GCA_017625335.1 Lachnospiraceae bacterium | reverse complement strand
GGCTTTATTTCTCTTGTACCATCAAATAATTCTGTATCCCTTATATCAAATAAGCCATCTATTGATACTCCAATGATAGATGTGTCCTTAACTATTAAACCCATTTGTATTGAGTTTGCTATTTCAACAGGTGAAAGAGCCCCATATCTTAGTTCTTCACCGCTATCAGAAAATCTATATGTAGAGTCTGTAATGGGATTCATTACAAATATAGGTTTTGCCCCATCTCTAACGTTTTTACCTTCAATACTCCACTGTAATCTAGATTTTACATCAAATGCCTTTGGTTGTTGTCTTAATATAAGTGCCCTATTAATTACATTAAATTGATCTAAGTTATTATTTATTGTAAATAATCTTTTATACCTATCGTTATTATTTAATTTACTCAGTTCATCACATAATAGTTCAGCTAATCTAGCTTCATTCATTGCTCTGCTCCTTAGTATATATACTTAATTCTACATAATCTCTTAACATTATCTGTTAGATTATAACTATATAATGTCTCCTGCTTAACATTTTTTGTTATTTGCTTATATTTGGTATAGTATATCATACCCCTATCATATCCATACAATTCTACCTTATCTGCCACTACTTTATGTTCTGATGTCTTATTCTTTCTTCCATGATATAATGTATCATTAATAATGTAAATCATATGATTTCCTACTATAATACCCTTAAAATCACTGAAGTAATTAGAATCTGTATTATTTTTTATTGAACAAAGATTTAGGAATAATCCCAATGCACCTGTAAGAGTTGATTTATTAATCTTGTTATCTTTAACCCCTATACCATCTGCACCTATTTCTTTTTCATAAATATCATACTTATATGTTTTTATCTTCTTTTTTTGAATTGTATCTATATCATCTACAAAGTTCCATACTATTGATTTTTCTTCTGTTTCTTTGTATCCAGCAAAATATATGTCTATTAAATACTCTTTACTATTATCTATATCTATAATTCTATTGCTTCTAAACTCAGTTTGTTTAGGTATATTTCCAAATGTTAGTATGTTTTCTAGCTCCCATTTAAGTATCATAGGCTGGTTATTACATGCATCTACAAATTTTGGCATCATATCTTTATAATAGGTAGCTGTACTTTCCTCGTTAAGTATTTTATCTAAAAGCCATTTGTAATCTTTATAACCTGTATTGTTTTCATACTTGTCTAAAGTTGTATTGTCATCTTGTATTTCATTTACATATACTATACTCCATGTATTATTCACAAAGTAAATCGCCATTTTTGATTTTTTGTCTATTAAAATATAGAGTCCATGGTTTACCCACATACTAGTCGGTTGACCAAATTTACTTATGAATTGACCTAAGGTAGCATATTTTATGTCATCCTCAATAGCATAAAGAGGAAATGGCATAGATTTATAAAATATATTGTATAAATATATGTATTCCTGTAATAATGGACTATCTATCTTACCTTTAATTCCATCAGAAGTTATTGATACTGCCGTTCTGGATACAGCAGTGTCTTCAGCTGCTTTTATGAATAAATCTATGTTCTCAATATTAACCACTTTGCCATTAACTAATTTTTTCAATGCTATTTCCTCCACCATTGATTACATTTTATATTTTAATATATCACTATTATTCTTAATAAGTGTAAATCCATTTGCCTCGGCTACTTTAATTGACCTTATATTATCTCTATTAATCTCTAAAAATATATTGTCTTTTATTACACCTAACCTAATTAAACTGCATACGTATTTCTTAAGTATACATAGTATTTTTGTACCGTAGCCTAAGCTCATATATTTACTTAATACAAAATATCCCAGTGTTATTTCTTCATTTTGTTGGCTATATACAGCTGCTCCTCCTATACATTTATCATTATCCATTACTATCATTCTAATGCTTTCTGCATATTTTTGAAGCTTATATATTTTTAGTAAATTTAGATAGCCTTCAGTTAATTCCTTCCTACCTATTGATTTGAAATCAACCTTATTGTATTTACAATATTCATCTGTTAACATGTTATTTATATATAAATCTCTATGTTTTAAATCTATCAGCTTCAATGTTAATCCAGTATTCTTATCTGTAAATGGTAATAGGTCTTTAAATTCTTTGATTAGTAACATTAACTTAAAAACTCGCTCCTTGCTAGTTTATTTATTCCTTGTCTTGATCTATTAACTACTTGTTTACTTGCAGTGTTAAATAGCTTTCCGCTCTTTTTCATTAGGCTGTTTACCATATTATACATTTTCTGAGTTTCTTCTCCACGCTTTGTACCATTCAAAAAGATTTTATCCTGTTGCATTATTCTCTTGACTGGTTGTTTAGTCTGTGTTAATAATGCATTATTTTTCTGGCTTAGAAATTTATCTAAGTCATCCTCTGCTTCTTTATCTGATTGTTCCTCATATTCATCTTCTAGATTGTCCCATTCATCTAGTTCATCTAAAGGATCCTTCTCCTCTTCATCTGAGAATAGCTCATCAGCATCTAGGTTATCTATATCCAAAAAATCGTCTTCCTCATCAACAAGCTCATCTAAAGGATCATAATTATCATCTTCGTCATCTAGCTCATCTAAAGGGTCTTCGTCGTCTAGTTCGTCTAACGGGTCTTCGTCGTCTAGTTCATCTAAAGGATCTTCGTCATCTAGTTCGTCTAACGGGTCATATTCATCCTCATCATCTAACTCATCCAGTTCATCCAATGGATCATAATCGTCTAACTCGTCTAACGGGTCATATTCATCATCTAACTCGTCTAATGGATCATACTCATCTTCGTCATAGTCATCTAAATCATCTAATGGGTCATATCCATCTTCGTCATCTAACTCATCTAATGGGTCACTTTTTATATCTTCATTCGTTTTATCCTGAACTGATGATTCTACACCAAAATCTATGTCATCATCGTCATCATCGTCTATTATAAACTTACTTTGTATTTGTTTATTTTCTGTATTATTTAATGAATCGTTGTTATTTGATGAATCGTCTTCATCTTCCCATTCATCTAGATTATCATCTTCCCAAGGCTCATCTACATCATAATCATATAGTTCATCTAATGGGTCATAGTTGTCTTCTTCATCTTCCTCGTAGTCATACTCAGTTAATTGTCCTAATGGATCATATCTATCGTCTACATAGTCCTCTTCATCTGTGTCATCTTCATAATCTTCGTCATATAAGTTATCTTCCTCGTAGTCATCTAGCTCATCCAATGGATCATAGTCATCTTCTTCATCTTCATATGTATCTATTAATGCATCTAAATCATCATCTAGAGCATTGCTAATTTCTTCAACTTCATTAACCCTATCTATTATGTCACTATACTTTTCTTCTGGAGGTTCATTTTGTATTCTTGCAAATAGTATGGCTGCTGCAGCCTCTAGCATCTCTTCATTCTGAAGTGCTTCACCAACCTCATTATTATCTAAAGCATAAATTTCAGGATGTGCTTTTTTTCTACTAGGTGTAATCAGCTGTAAATCAGCTGCATTATTTCTTTCTTCCTGAAGTCTTCTAGCATCTTCTATAGTTAAACCTTGTTGAGCTAATTTATCTATTATCTCTGTACGAGTATAATTAATAAACTCTATCTGCATGTCCATCTCTGACATTTCTCTAAGTTCTTCATATCTATCGCATTCCAATACCATAGATGTAAAGTACTTGTATTTTTCAGGAGACATGTCATTCCTAATTAACTCAAGCTTTTCCAGTATTCTATTTTTATAAAAATTAAGTTTCTGCTCATCATTATTTAGTATAATCATATTGTCTCCATGTAATTAAATTATATTTGTCTGATTGTATTTAAAAACAATTCTCCTCTATTTGATTTCAATATAGTAGCTCTTATTCTTTTACTCGACTCTTTAAATGATATTACAGTATTATATGATTTAGCATCAAAATTATCTATGCTAATCAGTTCAGCACCTACACGCTTTCTTATAAACTCTTTTACTTCATCTAAATATTCAGGAAGTCTAAGCTTAATTGCATCATCAATATTCATTACTATAGTTTCCTCATTTGGAATTGATTTTAAAAATGTCACTATGCCATTCTCAAGTGATATCTCAATACCCATATCATCCACACTTATCAATGTCTCATGTATGCCTGATTGCCTTGATACTTTATCAAATGGTATACTGTATCTTAATTCTGTTAATTTAAGCTTTTCTATAGTTGAATCCATTGATTCCCCAAGCCCTACTCTTATATCATCCTTAACAGTAATGCCTACACTCATATTACTCTCCTATGTTTATAATTTTATTTATTTGTTATATAATTTACACCTATTAAACTGTATTTCTTTTCATTGTTTTTATTTCTAATATAAGTGTATCTTATATTGTATTCTTGGTATTCCGCTGTCACATATATCTTATATCCAACAATATCACACTTGTATTTATTTGCACTGTACTCTGTTAGTAAAGATATAGTATTGATAGAATCCATTTCAATAGATGATATATCACTCTCAACTATTGCTACGCTTGCTATAGCAGATACACATCTATATTTTCTTGCTATTTTATTATTAGCTAAGGTATTTTCGAATATTACCTCGGTTATTTTACCATTATTAACTCCTATCTTACATATTGTATATTCTGGAACATTTCCTGTACTTAATCTTGTAACACTATAATACTTGAATGTACTTCCAACATTTAAAAATTCCTCTATAATAATAGGCATCTTTGTTTTTGATATGCTCTCTACTACATCCTCTATACACCTTCCAAATTCTACTTGAAGTGTTGGCATTATAGCTATTGCTTTATCTGATTTTTTATTAGTCTCATTATCTACTATTTTAACTGACCTGTTATTATATATTCTTATGTGAGATTTACCATTATCAAGTATTTTATCAAATTTACTCATGTCTATCTCCTAATCCAATGTAACTTTTGATTTACCATCATCTAATGCACAAATCTGACGTAATCTTCCAAGGTACCAAGCAAGAGTAACTAATCTCATAACTCTTAAGCTTTTAGTTTGATGTGATATATAATCAAGAAAATATGATTTATATTCTTCATCTGTGTATTTAAAACTACTTTTCTTTAGTTCATTAAGTATTTTGTCGTAGCACCTGTGCAATTTTTCGTCGTTCCAAGTTGTTTTCCCCATATGTTACCTCCACATTAGGAATATCTAAAAATTTAGATAAGTGACCATTATAGCTAAAATATTTGTCAGGTTCCTGTATAGGAAGTCCATCAAGTGTTTTTATTGCTATTGCAATAGTAGATGGATCAGGATTTACAATTTCTATATTATCTTTACCTATTTTACCTGTTTCAAATTTTTTAACAAATGTATCCAATCCCTCTAAGTACCCAAGTGTAAATACTTCTATCTCAAAATTTATTCTATTGAGTTTTCCCCAATTACTTAGCTCCTCGGATAAATTTTTATATGAAATAACTCCTTGATTTTGAGCTAACTCTATAATAATTTCTCCATCTGCCACCTTACACATGTATCTAAGCGCAAAATATTTTGATACTGCTTTAATTAGCATGTCTATTGTCAATGCATCTAATACATATCTTACATTTAAATTTGTATCAGCCCCAAGTATTTTACCTTGTACATCAAAGTTACAAATTATATTTCTGTCATCTGTATACTTCCTTATAAATGTTTCATATGTCTTAGCATTATCAACTATTGAAGAATTCACCCAAGACAAAGCGGAAAAGTATTTATCACGAATATATATTCTAGCATATTTTTTACCTATATTAGCTTTTTTATATATGTCTATATCTCTTCTGAATGTATTTACATCTATATTTCTGGTTGCATTCTCTATTAATTTAGGTGTTAATCTCTGAGAAATTAATGAATTAATTTGTGTAGTTATACTATCTACATGATTTGTATAATCTTTAGATGTTTTATAATAATCTGTTGCTTTTATAAATTCTGTCCAAAGTCTATCCGTATCATATAATGCATTTAGTAATTTAACTCTATTAATAAAATGTGGATTACCAAATACATTAATTGGTATATTACCCATTTCACAAAATGTTTTTCTTAAAAGTATCATTGCAAAATCTCCTTTAATAAATTAAATTAATTTTATTCCTTCTAATTTAATAGCTTATTTTGAAGTATTTTGTATATTTTTTAACTGTTTTTCTCTTAAAATGTAATTCATAATACTCATTATCAAGCTTGTTATTATTAATATATATTCTATTAATAATAAGCAACTGCCTCCAGTAACAACTGCCTTGTATGTTGTTATACCTATTACTATATAATATATTATATAAAATATGTAAGTTAAATTACTGTAAAGTAATTTACTTATTACTAAGTATGTAGGAGATAAAATCCAAATTGCTATTACTAAATCATTATTGTAATTAGATAGCATTTTTCCATAT
>JAGALE010000091.1 GCA_017625335.1 Lachnospiraceae bacterium | reverse complement strand
TGTCCTATGATTATGTGGTAAAAGAGTTTGGTTTAGATTCAAGTAAGTTTTTCGATGGATTTTCGATTAAGGCTGATGAATCCTTTGAGATAACAGATATGCCAGCTCTTGAGACTGCAATATATGAAGAGACAAAGCAGACGGATTATATGCTTATGAACGAGGCTATGTGGCTTGATGCTCAGATGGGTTCTATGAAGGTTATTGTGGCTTGCATAGCTGGATTCCTTCTTCTTATGGGAATTATTAGTGTCCTTAACAATATGATTAATGAGCAGCAGGTGAGACGTCAGGAGGTTTCTATCCTAAGAGCGGTAGGTATGAGCAAGAAAAAGCTTAATAAGATGCTTATCTTAGAAAAGGTTATAATGGGATTTTTTGCATGGATTATAGGAACTGTGCTTGGTGTATTATTTGTGAGAGTTTTACTTATAGGAGTTCTCTATATGGCCGAAGCACCTATGGTGTATAGTATAGGTGGATATCTTGTGACAGGAGTTGCCGTAACAGCTATTATGGTGCTTATGTCTATGATAACAGTGGTATCTATGGGCAAGATGGATATTACTGAGGGAATTAGAAACGCGGAATAAACCAACATAGTAATTGCTTATGGTAGTTGATTTGGTTTAAAAATAAATCTAGTTTATGCTGAAATTTTCCTAAAAGTGGTATTAACAAATTCCTATAAATTGTCGAAACATATTAATGAAAATACACTTTGTAGGAGGACTACTATGCATTTAATATTTAGTTTAATCTTCGGCGGTATCGCTGGATGGCTTGCAGGCAAGATCATGGGTTCAAACTTTGGTGTTGTTGTTAACATCATTCTTGGAATCGTTGGTGGAGCTGTTTGTGGAGCAATCTTTGGTCTTATCGGTATTTCATTTAACGGTGTTATCGGTGGACTTATCAGCGGTGTTATCGGTGCCTGTGCACTTATCGCAGTCGGTAGAGCAATTAAAAAGGGCTAAGGAATATACCTTAGATAAAGAAGCGGAACAGTCGGTGGCTGTTCCGTTTTTTTAGTTGTATAAACAATTAACTATGTAGATTTGTGCTAGAATGATAATTTGATGAATACAGCTTATTTGATCGCTAACGTGTTAAAATCACAATGTTAAAATTCTTAATGTAGAAAAAAAGGTATTGAAAAAATAGTGATATTGTGAAATTATAAAACCATATTATTATTTAAGGAGAAGAAAGATTTATGGATGGAGAAAAGAAAAAAATTATTGCAATAGTTGTATTTTTTATTGCTATTATAGTGGCAGCTATTCTTGCAGAGCTTGATACAAGGGATTATGAATACATCAATCCTGTGGAGCTTCAGGCAGTGGTAACAGATAAGCAAGCAATTAAAAAGTCTAGCAAGGTGGGGAATGATGCAGGCAAGAAGAACAAGAGCTCTAACTACGATTACTATGTATATGTAGAGCTTGAGGATGGAGAAGAAGTGAAGCTTAAATGTAGTAGGAAGTCTGAATATGAGAAATATAGTGAGGGACAAAATATAACTATTATCCGTGAGGAATTACATGATGATGGAGAGTTCTTGCAGATGGTTTATTCCTTTAAGGAGTAGAGATATAGTATATTTTAAATATAAAATTGAGGTATGTAGGCTATGAGTAAGATTCTTATAGTAGAAGATGACAATGATATAAATGGAATGATTAACGTAGCTCTTAGTAAAGAGGGATATGAGTGTGTAAGTGCATATTCCGGTACAGAAGGTTTGCTAAGACTTGAGCATGAGGATTATGATTTGGTAATCCTTGATCTTATGCTTCCCGGCGTAGAGGGTAATGAGGTTTTAAAAAGAACCAGGGAGAAGAAAAACATTCCTTTTATAGTTTTATCTGCAAAGGATGAGCTAGACACCAAGGTTGAGCTACTTACATTGGGTGCAAATGATTATATGACCAAGCCATTTGAGATTAAGGAGCTGCTTGCCAGAGTTCAGGTTCAGCTTAGAATGAGTAGTGTTATGGCAGCGGCTAGTGTTGGTGATGTAAATGCAGGTGGCAATGGTGCAGATGTTTCTGTAGCGGGAAATGCTGTAAAACAAACTCTTGATTATAAAGAGCTTAGCTTAGATTTAAATGGTAAATCCTTAGATGTAAATGGAAATCAAGTATCCTTAACAGCTCAGGAGTACAAGATTATGGAACTGTTCCTAAAGAATCCGGGAAAGGTTTTCTCTAAGAATGAGATATATGAGTACGCTTGGGATGATTATTATATGGGTGAGGATAAGACCATATATGTACATATAAGTAACATCAGACAGAATATGAAGAAGTACACTGAGAATGAGTATATAGAAACAGTTTGGGGATTGGGATTTAAGCTCTAGAATAATCTTTAAATATATCTTTAAAGATTCTTTAAACTTTCTTGACTTTCAATTAAACAATAGGATGTATTATAATATCAGCGAAGGGAAAACCGACGCTGATATTTTTTGGATTTTTCAAAAGGAGAAATGATGCTATGGAATATGTAGTTAGCACAAAGGGTCTTACCAAGGTATATGGTAAGCACACAGCGGTAGACAATGTTAGTCTTCATATAAAGCGTGGAGAGATTTATGGCTTTATAGGAAGAAATGGTGCCGGTAAGACAACATTTATGAAGATGCTTACAGGACTTGCAACACCAACAGCGGGAGAGATAAGTCTCTTTGGTAAATCAGGTGATGCTGTAAAAAGTCAGACTGAGAGAGTTGGTAATCTTATTGAGGACCCAGGACTTTATCCACAGTTTTCCGGGTATCAGAATCTAAAGTGTAAGTGTCTTGCTCTTGGTATTCACAAGGAGGGTTACATAGAGGAGCTGCTTGCTATGGTAGGTCTTGAGAATGCGGCTAAGAAGAAGGTTAAAAAGTACTCTCTTGGTATGAAGCAAAGACTTGGAATAGCTATGGCACTGGTTGGGGGACCGGACCTTCTTATCCTAGATGAGCCTATTAACGGACTTGATCCACAGGGTATTGCGGAGGTTAGAGATATTCTTCTTAAGCTTCGCGACGAGCAGAATATGACCATTATGATATCAAGCCACATCCTTGAGGAGCTTTATAAGATAGCAGATACATTTGGCATAATTAACAAGGGTAAGCTTATTCAGGAGCTTAGTAAGGAGGAGCTTTCTTCTAAGTGTAGCGATTACATAGAGCTTAAGTGCGATGACACATCAAAGGCATGTCCGGTACTTGATGGTATGGGAATTAGTGATTATAAGGTAGTGGGCAATGACACAATTTACATCTATGAACAGGTAGATAACTTGGGAGCTATAAACAAGGCTTTGGCCAATGCGGATGTTATGGTTAATATATTAAATGTGGTGCAGGAGAGATTAGAGAATTATTTCTTGGAGTTAGTAGGAGGTGAGGAGAATGCTTAATCTTATTAGAATGAATAATTACAGAGTGAGACACATGACTTGTATGTATGTGCTAGCTATAATAATTTGTCTTTTTGCAGTGTTCTCCATATCCACAATTAGTTTTACTGCTGATGATATGGCTGCAGGAACTTATGAGGATTATGAAGGCATGGCTCAAGCTATGGAGGCTGGATGGAATGAGGCAGAGGCGGAAGCAATGGCTAAGGAGAATGCAGATGAGGATGCTGATGTTAAGATAGGAGTTACAATTACACAAAACGAAGGCTATGATGAGGATAGCGAAAAGAAAAGTGACGCCTATAACGCAGGCTATGAGGCTGGCCAGGAAATAGCTATGAACTTTGGTATATATTCAAACCAGCCAATTCGTCCCGATGGTACAGTAAGCTCATATATTGCCTACCTCTATGAGGATATATCCAGTGGTATACTGCTTATATTTATGACTATTGCAATTGTACTTTTCTTTAACAGAGAGCAAAACAGTGGCTTTGTGAAAAATATTGCAGCTAAGTCTGTATCTAGAGCAAGTATCTACTTTTCAAAGTTCATATCTATGATTTTATATATGCTGTTTACATTTGTGGTTCTTGCCGTTGCGGAATACATAGCCCTTATGGCATACTACCATGGTGACCTGACCTTTGGTATGGATGTTATGGATGAATTTCTTCCGAAAATATTAGTAATTATCTTGCTTCATATAGCCTTCTTAAGTGGTGTGGTTATGGTAACAACTTTAACCAAGAGTAGCACTATGGGTATTACCATTGGAATGTTAGCCAATACAGGTTTTTCATCTTTTATAGTACTATTTATCAGAGCAAAATTTGATTTTGATATTAGCGATTATCTTATCAATTACAACTTAACTAGGGTGAATCTTGATTCCGGTAGTGAAGTGGTTAACCATGCACTTATAGTTGGAATTATTACCATCATAGTTTATAATGTAATTGGTTGCACCTGGTTTGCTAAGAGGGATATAGCTTAAGCTGGTATCTTAGTATCAGTTAAATAGGCTACGTATCGTGGTTAAATCAGTTTGAATTATTCTAGGTGTATATTTAAAAATGATGGTACGGAGTAAATATTTGATATGAAGTTAGGTATTATAATAGTGCTTGCAGTGGCGCTTATTATCATCACAATCAAATACATATTATATAGGCGACAGATTAAAGGCATCTGTCGCCAAATTCAGTTTGTCAGCGGAGACATAACTAATCATAGAGTTAGAACTGATCTTACTGAAAAAGAGCTGGTGGAGCTTGCTCAGTTACTTAATGAGATGAGTGATAAGCATAACAAGGAATCAGTGGAGCTTATTAATAAGGATAGACGTCTTAAGGAAACACTGACTTCGGTATCTCATGATATAAGGACGCCGCTCACATCTCTCAAGGGTTATTTTGAACTTCTTATGTCAGAGGAGGATACGGATAAAAAGCTTCAGTATGCTGGGGTTATGAGTGAGCGTATGGATAATCTGTCGGACCTGCTTGATGAGCTTTTTACCTACACTAAGCTTCAGAATCAGGATTATAAGCTTGAACTAGAGGAATGTGATATGACTAAGCTGGTTTTGGATACCATCTTTTCCTTCTATGAAAGCTTTAAGCAGGCCAAGATTGAACCTAAGCTTGATATAGATGAGAAGAAACACATGGTTATGGCTAATGATGTGGCTATGAAAAGAGTTATATCCAACATAGTAAAAAATGCAGTGGTTCATGGTGCGGGACAGCTTGAAATAGGCTATGGTGTGGATATAAATACTGAAGACCAGGTTAGGGATAACATTGGTGATAAATCTGGCAAGATATGTTTCGTCTGCAAAAATAAAGTAGCTCATCCGGAGGATATTGATGTAACACAAATATTTGACAGGTTCTATAAGGCAGACAAGGCAAGAAGCGAGAAGTCCACAGGACTAGGTCTTGCCATAGCCAAGGAATTTACAGAAAAGATGGGTGGAAGTATTAAGGCAGAACTAGAGGGAGATGTTTTTGCAGTGAAGCTTATTCTTGATGCTAAGAGATGATGATAGTGAATAAATATTAGTTTTCATATATTATAAAGAGATTAAGAGTAGAAAATTTAAAGTTTTCTA
>JAGALE010000090.1 GCA_017625335.1 Lachnospiraceae bacterium | reverse complement strand
GAAGCGTGGATTTAGAGACTTTTATAAATACATATCAGATTTTTGGTATGGAGACAGATTCCCGTGAGGTTAAACTTAAGGAATCATACTTTAATATTCCGTTAGCATAAATACCCATGGTATAAACTAATGGTTGATAGGAAATTAATGTTTGGTGTTATAGGATAATTGTAATATTAAATATTAAGGAGAAGTAAAAATGGCATTATACATAGTAAAGGATATTAAGGATATTAAAAAGAGATAATGAAGAAAAATTATAGCATGTGACACATAAGTATTGGAGACATATATGACAGTAGGAGAAATATTAGAAAAAAGTGAATATAAGATAGAAAATATAGACACAACTAGAGTTCCATGTATTTGTGCTGTGAGAAGGGCAAGTATGATACATAAGGGTGTGAATATTGGAACAATATCTGAAGAAGCTAATGATGCAGGTGAATTTTCTTGGGTTATAAAGCTAGATTGGGAAAGATTAGAGGATTTTCCGTATATTAATATACCAGATGTGGATATGAGCATAAAGAAAGAGGAATATATAATTAGCAATATAATTCCTACATTTGTAAAGCAAAGAATATATACAGAAGAAGGACCTGATTTGTATGAAAAGCTTTATCAGTTGGGACTAAAACGTAAAGATGCTTTCGAGATTATGTGTAGAACTAACGGGGAGTTAGGAAATGATGGCATTTATATTCAAAGGCTTATATAGTTTGAAAATATAATTACTAGGAGGAGATTTTTGGATGATGACTGTGTGTGAGGTAGCTAATAAGGAGCAATTTAAGAATGTGGGAATTAAGTTGATATTAAAAAATATCATTAAGCTAGTGGCTTTTGTGATAATCACTTTGGTTATATGTAGGTTATTAACTGACAAAGTTATGTATTTTACAGAAATTAAAGGGACATCTATGGAAAGTACTATAGAGAATGAAGATCTTATCTTTGTGTCTAGAATATCAGATATTGATAGGGGAGATATTATAGTCTTTGATTTGCCATATGCTCAATTGGTGAAGAGAGTTGTGGCGTTACCAGGAGATTCTATTTATATAAATGATGGCAAACTATATGTAAATAATATGTTGGTTGAAGAGCCATATATTAAGCAGGAAGATAAGATGTCAGCGGGACATCTTGGAAGATATATAACTTTAGGAGAGGGTGAATATATTGTTTTAGGCGATAATAGAGCTCTAAGCAAGGATAGTAGGCAATTTGGAGTAGTTAAGGAAGAATATATAGTGGGTGAAGTAGTTGCCTCCACTGATGTTTTGAAGAAAATTGCTATATTTGATCAACTGTCTCCACTAGGTAATTTACTTATATATATGATTGGAATAACAATCATATTAGGGATTATGAGAATAGTGGTTGAATGGAAATGTAAGGATTAGAATTATACTACAGGTTGCTTGATTGTGGTTTATGGGTTGCTGTATATTTTCAGTAAATATATGAGATTAGGAGGTTGGTAATATGCCACTACATGATGATTTAGGACTTCGTATGAAGTCATATTATGAGCAGATTTCAAAGACTAAGCTGATGAGAAGAACACCAGTTATTATTCGTATAGATGGAAAAGCATTTCATACATTTACAAGGGGATTTGCAAAGCCCTTTGATATGGTGCTTATGAAATCTATGCAGGAAACTACAAAGTATCTTTGTGAAAATATCCAAGGCTGCGTGTTAGGATATACCCAGTCTGACGAGATAACTCTGCTACTGATCGATTATCAAAAGTTTGAAACCTCAGCATGGTTTGATTATGAGGTTCAGAAGATGTGCAGTATTGCTGCAAGTATGGCTACTATGGCATTTAATAGGTTGTTTAAAGACAATGTTGATGCATATATTAGGGATAATGAAGCTGGAGAACTGGTAGAGATTTATACTAAGGCCATTAATAAGGGTGCTATGTTTGATGCACGAGTATTTAACATTCCTAAGGAAGAGGTTACAAATTGTATCTATTGGAGACAGATTGACGCTAGTCGAAATAGCGTGCAGATGGTAGGACAAGCATATTTTAGTCACAAGCAGCTTCAGAATAAGTCCTGTAGCAATATTCAGGATATGTTGATGGAAGATCACAAAATTAATTGGAATGATTTTACAGTGCCCCAGAAGAGAGGTACAGCAGTAATTAAGGTGACCAAGGAGCTTTCTACAGAGGAAGGTGGCCAGCCACAGCTTAGAAGTGAGTGGATGATTGATGAGAATATTCCACTCTTCAAAGGTGAAGGTAGGGAGTATATTGAGAAGCTTGTGATGGTGGGAGATTAAACTATTAGTTTATTGTGGTATTGATGATATTCTTGATAAACTTTTAGTATTAGTTAAAGTATGGAGGTATTGGACGTGATCAATGAATTCAGAGGGAATTACTATTTTCTAAGTAACTTTTATAGTGCTCCTGTTACATATGAGGGTATAACCTATGAGAATAATGAGGCTGCATTTCAGGCTGCAAAGGTGCTGGACAAGATTGAGCGCGAGAAGTTTGCTAAGTTAGACCCGTCTTCTGCTAAGAGAAAGGGTAGAAGAGTTCAGCTAAGACATGATTGGGAGAAAGTGAAGTATGATGTGATGTATCAGGTGTGTTTGGCTAAGTTTACCCAGAATGAGGATTTAAAGAAAAAGCTTCTTGCCACAGGTGACGAACACCTTGAAGAGGGGAATACCTGGGGAGACAGAATCTGGGGAACAGTAAATGGTAAGGGACAGAATCACCTAGGAAAGATATTGATGAAAGTAAGGGACGAGTTAAAAGAGAATGACTAATAAAAGCTACTATCAAGAAAAGTTTGGCGACCGACTTGATAGCAGCTTAGTGACTCAAAACGAAAATCCTAGGATAAACGCTTTGATAAATTTTATTATATCAATTCAATTGGCGTTGTTCAACGAGAGAGAGGGCTTTGTATATAGAAGTCTAGATGGATCACAAAGTTTTAAGAATGTATCTAGGGAGTATCTTCTCATGCATAGTTAGTATCTAAGTATAAGGCAGCATATCTGAATGTGATATGTTGTCTTTTTTATGGCGAAATAATACTAGTTATTGTATAATATTGTATTAATATTTATTTACAATAATTTCTGAGGTACAAAAAATGGAAGCAAATAAAACTGACAATAAGAAAAAACTAATAATCACAATATTAATTTCTTTGCTTATGGCTATATTAACTGTAATAATGTGCTTATTTAATTTTCCGAAAAGATTAGAATACATGGCACAGGACAGCTTATATCATAGACCTGAAGTAATCCCTGATAATATAAAGATTATTGCTATAGATGAGGAGACCTTAGAGATGCTTGGTCCCTATTCGAAATGGGATAGAAGCTGCTTTGCAGATTTGATTAAGGTTCTTAATCAAAGTCCTGAGACCTCCCCAAGTGTTATTGGTATAGATATAGTATTCACTGGAACTAATTATTCCGACGGGGATGCTATGCTAGTTGAAGCATGCTCAAGCAGTGATAACATAGTTTTGGCATCCACAATAACTATCGATAATTATCTGCAACAGGAAATAGATGATACATATTACAGTGTTCAGTATGTTTCTGATGAAGGAAAGCCATATGATGCCTTGGCAAATGTAGTAGATTACGGTTTTACCAATGCTATCTATGATGATGACGGTATGGTTAGAAAAGCCTATACTAGATGGAAATATGATTTAGATGGAGAGACTTATGCTTATGATTCCTTTGCTTATAAAATAGCATCTAAGGTGGAAGAAGTGAAGGATTATCCTTTGCAGGTAGAGATTGATATGGTAAGTAAGCCTGGTGAATTCGAGGCTATTTCAATGTCTGATGTTTTAGATGGAACTGTTCCTGCAGGCTATTTTAATGACTGTATAGTTTTGGTTGGTGTTTATGAAGAGGGACTTATGGACGCCTACAGAGTGCCTACAGACTATTCTAAGCAGATGTATGGAGTAGAAATGCAGGCTAACTATGTGTATGGATTTTTGAATGACAATATTATATATAGTGTCAATAAGCTGGTACAGTGTGTCATATCATTTATTATCATTTTTATATTTAGTATGCTGGTAATGAATTTCAAGCTTAAGATAGGGCTTATAAACACCGTAGCGATTATTCCTGTATATTTTTTGATAGCAAATATAGTATTCGGAGCTACTTCTTATAAGCTAAATATATTGGCAATTCCAATTGGAGTTATTGTAACATTTTTAATTTCATTGCTTCTTAAATATTTGGATATTCAAAGGCAAAGAATGTATGAAATGCGTGATATGCTGTTTTCTATGGCTGAGGCTATGGCTGAGACCATTGAGGGTAGAACGCCGTACAATGCGAATCATACCAAAAATGTTGCCAAAAGATGTATAGAGCTGGTTGATTATATTAATGAACAGCATAAGCTTAACAAGACAAAGCTTAGCTTTACAGAGGATGATAAAAGGCAATTGTATCTTGCAGCTATGCTTCATGATGTCGGTAAAATGGATATCCCTCTTAGAATTATGGATAAAGCTACAAAGCTTGGTAATAGAGAAGCCGAGGTTAGAGCCAGACTTGAAATAATTAGTCTAAGAATAGAAAATGATGCTTTAAAAGGGAGGATAACAAGAGAAGAAGCGGATATAAAGTTAGACAAAATTAAGGAATTCATGAGAAATCTAGATGCATTTAACTGTGGAAGACCACTTAAAGATGCAGAATGGCAGCTTGTGGATGAAATCGCCCAAAGTATATATGTAGGTCCTGATAATATGGAAATACCATATCTTACAGCCGAGGAAATAGATGATTTGAATATAAAGGCAGGTACACTTTCTGAGAAGGAAAGAGAGACTATGCAAAGTCATGTTGTATATACAGATAAGATTTTGTCACATATTAAGTTTGGCGAGCATTTTAAGAAGGTTAGGGCTATGGCTGCTAATCATCACGAGTTACTTAATGGAAAAGGGTATCCAAATGGTAAGAAGGAAGATGAGTTGGATGCAATGACTAGAATTCTTACTATTATGGACATCTACGATTCCTTAATAGCCGATGACAGACCATATAAGAAGCCTAAGTCTGTAAAGGTAGCCTTTGATATTCTTGATGAAGAGGCATCCTACGGTAAGGTTGATAAGGATTTACTTGGGTTTGCTAAGGAACTTTATCTAAAAGATGAGATAGATGGTAAATAAGCTTGACAAAAAAGAATAATTATAGTAAATGTAGAAATTATTAAAAAATTACAGAAGTTATAAGGAGAAAAAAAGAAATACAGTATGAAACACAATTTAGTTTATTGATTGCAAATAAAAAAGATAGACACTAGGTATTTTGCTTAGTGTCTATCTTTTTATTGTTATGTTTATTTATCAAGGTTTTTTCTTGCTGTTGCAAGCATAAGCTTGATTCTGTTAACCTGGTTAACCTCAGATGCACCTGGATCATAGTCGATAGCTACGATATTAGAATCCGGATAAACCTTTCTAAGCTCTTTTATAACACCCTTTCCGATAATGTGGTTAGGGAGACATGCAAATGGCTGACAGCATACGATATTTGGTGCACCACTCTTAATAAGCTCAACCATCTCTCCAGTTAGGAACCAACCCTCACCAGTCTGATTTCCAATAGAAACAATTGGCTTAGCATACTCTGCGATGTGAGAGATATGTACTGGTGGTTCAAATCGTTTACTCTTTTTGAGAGCATCAACCATAGGCTTTCTAAGCTGTTCTAAAGCCCAAATACCAAGATTTGCATTTCTTGCAGTCTTCTTAGAGCGTCCTAAGAATTCGTGCTTATAGTTATTGTTGTAGAAGCTATACATGAAGAAGTCAAGTAAGTCTGGCATAACAGCCTCAGCTCCCTCAGCCTCAAGTAATTCTACAAGATGGTTGTTAGCTGATGGAAGGAACTTAACTAAGATCTCTCCAACGATACCAACTCTAGGCTTCTTAACACCCTCTACAAGCTCAAGATTATCAAAGTCTCTAACGATTCCATTTACAATCTGCTTAAAGTGTTTTCCACCATCTGCCATACTTCTCTTACAACGATGCTCCCATTTTCTGTGAAGCTTATTGGCTGAACCAGGAACTGCCTCGTATGGTCTGGTCTTATAGAGAACTCTCATAAACAGGTCGCCATAGATAAGAGCTTGCATAGCACACTTTATAGTCTTTAAATTCCACTTAAAGCCTGAGTTTTTCTCAAAGCCCTGAACACTAAGTGCAATAACAGGAATCTGTCCGTAGCCAGCCTTGGCAAGAGCTCGTCTTATGAATCCAACATAGTTAGTAGCACGACATCCACCACCGGTCTGAGTCATAACACAGGCAAGCTTATTAACATCGTACTTACCTGAAGTAATAGCATGCATAATCTGACCTATAACGATGATAGAAGGGTAGCAGGCGTCGTTGTTAACATATTTAAGTCCTGTGTCCACAACCTCCTTGTTTGCATCAGGAAGCATAACAACATTGATACCCATATGCTTCATAGCTGGTTCTAGGATGTTGAAGTGGATAGGGGACATCTGTGGAACAAGTACAGTGTAATCCTTCATCATATCCTCAGTAAACTCAACTCTGTTAATTGCGCTTGATGCCGGACATGGTACGAAGTTTTGTTTACGACGTACATTTACAGCACTGATAAGTGAACGAATTCTTATACGAGCTGCACCAAGGTTGCTTACCTCATCAATCTTAAGAACTGTGTAAATCTTACCGGAATTAGTAAGGATATCGTTAACACAGTCTGTAGTAACAGCGTCCAAACCACATCCGAATGAGTTGAGCTGAATAAGCTCAAGGTTTTTGCTCTTCTTAACATAGTTAGCTGCCTTGTATAGACGAGAGTGGTACATCCACTGGTCTGATACGATAAGAGGTCTTTCTACATTTCCAAGATGAGCTACAGAATCCTCTGTGAGAACTGCTATATCAAATGAATTAATAAGCTCTGGAAGACCATGGTTAATTTCAGGGTCTAAGTGGTATGGTCGTCCTGCAAGAACAATACCAAGCTTATCATTTTCCTCTAAATACTTAACAGTTTCGTTACCCTTAGCTGTAATTTCTGCTTTAAGCTTATCATCCTCAGCGTAAGCAGCTTCAACAGCCTCGCTAATTTCAGCCTCAGTAACATCAGTATATTTCTTGAATTCTCTAAATAATCTTTCCTTGAGAGCCTCCTTGTTATCAAGTGCAAGGAAAGGTCTGATATATGTGATATCTGCAGCGCAGATTTCTTCCATGTTGTTCTTAATGTTTTCTGCATAGGATGTAACAATAGGACAGTTGTAGTGGTTGTTGGCATCAGGTGTCTCATCTCTCTCGTATGGAATACAAGGGTAGAAGATGTTTGTGATACCTTCCTTAAGTAACCACATAACATGACCGTGAGATATCTTAGCAGGGTAGCACTCTGATTCACTAGGGATTGACTCTATACCGAGAGTGTAGATATCTCTAGATGACTTAGGTGATACTATAACTCTATACTTAAGCTTTGTAAGGAATGTAAACCAGAAAGGATAGTTCTCATACATATTAAGTACACGAGGAATACCTATAACACCACGGGCAGCCTCTGCTTCCGGAAGTGGCTCGTAATCAAATAATCTATTGAATTTCCACTCGAAAAGGTTAGGAACATTGTTCATATTCTTCTTAAGTCCGATTCCCTTTTCGCATCTATTACCTGATATAAATTGTCTTCCACCTGAGAATTTATTGATTGTAAGGAGACAGCTGTTTGTACAGCCCTTACATCTAGCCATTCTTGTCTCGTAGGTAAGGTTTTCAATCTGATCCTTATCAAGCATAGTAGACTCTGAACCTTCCTCGTATCTATCTCTAGCTATTAAGGCAGCACCAAATGCACCCATTATACCTGCGATATCTGGTCTTATTGCCTCACGGCCTGAGATAAGCTCAAAGCTTCTAAGTACAGCATCATTGTAGAAGGTTCCACCCTGAACAACTATATTTTCACCAAGCTGCTTAGGGTCTGTAAGCTTAATAACCTTAAGAAGAGCGTTCTTGATTACTGAGTAAGCAAGACCTGCAGAAATATCAGCCACAGATGCGCCTTCCTTTTGAGCCTGCTTAACCTTTGAATTCATGAATACTGTACATCTAGAACCAAGATCAATTGGACTCTCAGCAAAGAGAGCAACCTTAGCGAAGTCTTTAACCTCATAATTAAGTGATTTGGCAAAGGTTTCGATAAATGAACCACAGCCTGAGGAGCAAGCCTCGTTAAGCATTACATTATCTACAACCTCATTTTTAATCTTTATACACTTCATATCCTGACCACCAATATCAAGAATACAGTCAACATCAGGATTGAAGAATGCAGCAGCAGTATAGTGAGCAATAGTCTCAACTTCACCGTGTTCAAGCATAAGGGCAGACTTAATAAGGGCCTCACCATAGCCTGTTGAGCAGCCTGATACAATCTTTACATCGGCAGGAAGGATAGAATATATCTCCTTTAATGCACGAAGTGTTGTCTTAAGTGGGCTACCATTGTTGCTGCTATAGAAATCATAAAGAAGGGAACCATCATCAGCTACAAGAGCAACCTTAGTGGTTGTTGAACCTGCATCAACACCAAGGAAGGCTTTTCCCTTATATGTGGAAAGGTCTTTGCGAAGTACCTTGTATTTTGCCTGTTTCTCTATGAATTTATCATAAGCCTCCTGGTTCTCAAAGAGAGCAGGAAGTCTGTCAACCTCAACTGAAATCTGAAGGTCGGCAGTAAGCTTACCGCTGATTGAATTTAAATCGTATGTAACCTCTTCCTTAGCCTGAAGGGCTGCACCTACTGCGGCGAAAAGATGTGAATGACCTGGTGCAATGATATGATCTTCAGTCAAATTAAGTGTTCTGATAAATGCTTCCTTTAACTGATCAAGGAAGTGAAGTGGTCCACCAAGAAATGCAACATTACCCTTGATTGGCTTACCGCAGGCAAGACCACTTATGGTCTGGTTAACAACTGCCTGGAATATGGAAGCAGCAAGGTTAGCCTTTGTTGCACCTTCATTAATAAGAGGCTGTATATCTGTCTTTGCGAATACACCACAACGTGCTGCGATTGGATAGATTGTATCGTAGCTCTTAGCATACTCGTTGAGACCTGTAGCATCAGTCTGAAGAAGAGAAGCCATCTGGTCTATAAATGAACCTGTACCGCCGGCACAAACGCCGTTCATTCTCTGCTCAACACCGTTGGTAAAGTAGATAATCTTAGCATCCTCACCACCAAGCTCG
The DNA here is from genome assembly GCA_017625335.1 of Lachnospiraceae bacterium. Lineage (GTDB taxonomy): Bacteria > Bacillota > Clostridia > Lachnospirales > Lachnospiraceae > Coprococcus_C. The sequence goes on along the minus strand of JAGALE010000090.1, from coordinate 2,132 downwards.
ATTGCAACATCTGTTTGTGGGGCATAGTCAGTAAGAGCCTCAGATACACATACAACCTCCTGCTCAAATGGAATACCAATAACCTGAGCTAAAGCAAGACCACCAGAACCAGTAATTGTAGGAGCAACCTCAACATTGCCAAGCTTTGCAGAAGCATTGTCCACAAGTTCCTTAAGAGTTTCCTTAATGTTTGCAAAGTGTCTTTTGTACTCTGAGAACAAAATGTTTGTTTTCTCGTCAATAACAGCAACCTTTACTGTTGTTGAACCAATGTCAATTCCTAATCGTTTCATACGTCTTATGGCTAAAAGCCATCCTCCTTTTATATATCCATTAAATACATAGATCAAAATATAGACCAAAGTCAATTTCTACATATTAAAATGCATTTTTAGACAAAGTACATTATATAGTAACGCATTTTAAAATACAACTGTTAAAAATGAGAACTTTTAACAACTTTTGGAAGTGTTTTTGCATATAATAATCAAAAAAAGGAAATTTAGTATGGATAATAACATGAATAATAACATGAAAAGAAGATGTAAGGGTGTTATACACCGTATAAAAAAAGGGGATACTCTATATAGATTGTCTAAAATGTACGGTGTAAGATTGATTGATATTATGAAAGAAAATCCTTATGTGAATGTATATAATTTACAGATAGGTGAGGAAATATGTATTCCTACAGAGGTATATGAGGAAGAGGAAAGAAGATACTATACAACCGGTGCCAATGAAACTATTGGTGGAATATTAAGAAAACTTAGGGTGGAAGTGGATGATTTGTTTGAGTTTAATCAAGAACTATATAATTTGCCTGTTCCTGAGAATACCATCATTAGAATACCTTAAATTTTTTAGTTTAAAGCAATATATCAGCATTTAGAAAATGTCGAGACAATGTATATTATTGTTGATTTTACAAAGATTAATTTTGGTTGTTTTTTACTCTTAGATATAATATAATAAACCATATATGTTTACTGTGGGGACAGGGTTAAACTGCTCCCCACAAATATTGATATTAGAAGGATGGAAATATGAATTTTTTATATAAGTTAGAGAAAAAATACGGTGATCGTGCAATTAGTAATTTGTCCTTATATGTAGTAGGTGCATGGGCTGTAGGATATGTTTTATGGATGTTTGCGCCCAAGGTTTACGAGCTCTTGATTTTTGATGTTAGCTATGTATTTGGATGTCATCAGTTTTGGAGGATATTTACCTGGTGCTTTACTATCCCGGGAGAGATAAATGTTTTTTCTTTACTTATGATTTTTGTGTATTTTTCCATAGGAACAAATGTTGAAAGATATGTAGGAACTTTTTTATATAATCTATATATATTTGGTGGTTATTTATTAATCACTGTAGGAATGCTTGCCCAGGGTGCCATAGAGTACTTGAATTACAAGGCAGATATTGATTATGTGGCTGTTGGCTTACAAAATGGCGTGACCTATGGTAAGGATTTGCTTGCAATTATGTCTAATTTTGGACCAACTTATTTTATGAGCATAAGTGTATTCTTAGGCTTTGCACTTATATATCAGGATTCACAGATGCTTTTATTCTTTGTATTCCCTGTGAAAACCAAGTGGCTTGCTTATGCGGATGTGATTATTATGATATATTATCTTTTAGATAAAGGAAATGTGTCATTGCTTGCTGGCATTATCATAGCAGTATTGCTTAATTTTTATTTGTTCTATCTTATATCGAAAAATTATTCATCGAGAAGGGTTAGAAACTGGCAGCAAAATTCGGATACTCTTAAAAGACAGAAGGAGTATAGGCAGAAGATTAAGCAGGCTGAGGCTGAGAAAATTCTACCAAAGGGTGTAACCAGACATAAGTGTGCTATATGTGGTAAAACAGAAAAGGATGATGAGAATCTTGAATTTAGATTTTGCTCTAGATGCAATGGTAATTATGAGTACTGTAATGAACATTTATTTACACATGAGCACGTAAAATAATACTAGGAGAATTGATATATGAAAAGTACATGCAAAAAAATCGTGACAGATATTAACAGAGATAAGGATTTACAGCTTACTATACCTAAGTATATTGAGTTATTAGATAGTCAGTTTAATTTATATTCTATAGTTAAGCTATGTCTT
>JAGALE010000089.1 GCA_017625335.1 Lachnospiraceae bacterium | reverse complement strand
CCCCTGTACCATTATAATTATAAAGTCGTCGATATTTCCCTTTTCGATAGCTACCTGTGGATAATTCTCCTGATAGAAGTCCTTCTGGTTTGTAAGGCAAAGGTAGCCAAATTTCTCCCTCTTTGTAGCAATTATGTATTGCTTATCTATAGTGTCATACTGGTCATCAGTAAGCTTTAATATTCCGTATTCTGAGAGGAGTACGTCAGTTTCCTCGTGAATGATAATCTCTCCATTAGATCTCATATAAAAGTCATCGCAAAGACCTTCTAAGTCAGTTGAAATGTGAGAGCTTATAAGTATGCCTCGTCTGTCATCCTCCATATATTCTCTAAGCATATCAAGAAGCTCATTTCTCATAATAACATCAAGACCTGCAGTAGGCTCATCTAAGATGAGAAGCTCAGCATCATGAGATAAAGCAATAATTAGCTTAAGCTTAGCCTTCATACCTGTTGAGAAATCCTTAATGTTTTTATCAAGAGGTATCTTGTACTGGTGACATTTTGCAATGTAATCAGTTTCTGAAAAGCTCTTATACATAGCTTTTAGTATACTTACAAGGTCCTTAGCTCTTAAGTAATCAAATGTGTTTGCCTCTGTTAATACAACTCCCAATTTCTCCTTATCTTCAGGTGTTATATCATTAAGCTTCTTTCCGAACATCTCTATATCCCCACTGTCAGGAAAGATAAGACCTAAGATGGATTTGAAGGTAGTACTTTTTCCCGCACCGTTGCTACCTACAAGACCTGTAACCTGTCCCCTTTTTACTTCGATGGAACAATCAAGCTTAAATGTTCCGTAATCCTTTTTTACATTCTCCAATTTTAATAACATAGATTTTTCCTCCAAGATTCATAAAGTGTTTTTTAGAAGTCACTCAACACAACCTCAAAAAGGTTTTGCGTATCTTCTCTTGACATTCCACATTCCTTAGCCTTTCGAATTCCCTGTTCAAAAAGCTTTTCAACTTCCTTTTGTTTTTCTTCCATGGCGATATTAGGATTAATGTTCGCTACGAAGCTTCCCTTGCCATGAACTGTTACTATGTAACCCTCCTGCTCCATGGCGTCATAGGCTTTTTTTACTGTTAAAGCGCTTATCCTAAGATCCTTGGAAAGTGTTCTTACAGAAGGAAGCATGACATCCGGCTTTAATTGACCGGAGATGATTTTGTCTTTCATCTGCATAACTATCTGCTCGTAGATAGGAGTCATGGATGAGTTGTTAATTATTAAATTCATGTGTTGTTCATCCTCCTGATGTAAACAGTATATAACAGTTTGTATCTGTTGTCAACTGTTTTATACTGTTTATTTTAAATTTTCTTTCAAAATAATAAAAATGTGCCTAAAAAGCCTTTATTTTCACCATTCTTGGTGAATTACAATATGGCATAATAAGCACATTTTTCATAATTATAATGATATTTATAAAGTTTTTTATAATATTTCTTCTATGAATACAGTTCTTTCTTTTCCTAAATCAATTATCTTGTCTTCGCTGATAGGGCGATTAACTCTGTTGTAATATATCTTAACTATAGGACGAGGACCTTCATTTTTTCGAATATTTGACACAATACCAATTTCCTTAGTGGATAATCGGACCATTTCACCTAGAGGATAGATAGGGATGTTGTTAACAAAGGCCTTAACTACACATGGATCATAATATATTCCGCTGGTTCCGTAGAGTTCTTCTACAGCCATATATGGTTGGATGCCCTTAGTTAAGGCATCTGCATAGCTTGCACAAACACTTACTATTCTGGCAAGAATAGGGATGTCCTCACCAACAAGCTGCTTAGGGTAACCGGAGCCGTTCCATCTTTCGTGATGGTATTGGATAGTATTGGCTATCATTTTAGGGATGTTATGCTGCAGGGCAAAATAGTAACCATAGGTTGGATGCTCTAACCAAAGCTTTTCTTGTTGTGGTGTAAATTCATCCATCTTAACTAGGCTAGGCATTTCGGCTAGTCCAATGTCATGAAGTAATCCACCTATAACAGCAGAGATTATCTCTTCGTTGCTAAGCCTCATAGCTCCTGCAACAAGGCCGCTTAAGACCGCTGTGTATATGCTGGCATCATAAAGCCTAGTTTTATCTATAATTCTAAGCTGTACTAGAAAATCAAGAACATATTCACTTTTTGCTATTTGTACTATGAATTTCTCAAGGTTTGCTGCAACATTTACCACATTGTCGTTCTTGTTTGCCTCAGGACTTTTAGGTGCAGTTTCCCTTAGCTTCTTAATGTAGTCATTAATCAGCATTTTTTGCATTTTGTCAAAGGGGGATACAAATATAGAATTTCTGTCCTTTATTCCTACTTGAGTAATGTTTAGCTCTTTAAGCTTTTCGATGTTGCGAAGATTTAAGATTGAACCTGCTTTTAAGAGACACTGACCATTTTCTGGAGAAATAATAGCCTGCTCTAATTCCATACCTGCTTTAACGTCAAGTATATTTAAAATACCCATAATAATACCTCACTTGGTGCTAAAACAATGGTTACATAAATATTATACATTATATATATGATGAAGCAACAATATGTTTTATTTTAAACTTACTTATGGCGCGCTTAGTGTTTTTTATTGATGAAAATACATATATTATGATATAATTTACATTAGTAAGTTTTCTTATGATTAAGTTAAAAGATAAGGGGTGTTGGTATGAAAAAGAAGGGTATAAGTTTAAAGCTTAAGCTTATATGTATCGTGATTCCTATAGTGTTAGCTATGATTATTTCATATTTTGCTTTGGCAAGAAATATGGTATATAAGATGGCAAAGGAGGAATTACAATCGGAGGCATTGGGATATACAGAGCAGATTAGTGGATGGACTAATCAGATATTTGGCGAGCTTCAGGTGTATCAGGACGCTATAGAATCAGGTATATTTAAAAATGATGATGAGATTCTAAAGTATATGGAAGGGTCCGTAGAAAAAAATGATGCTTATCCCGTTGGTCTATACATGGGAGATGATGCTGGTGTTTATCTAGATGGCTCAGGCTGGGTTCCTGGGGAAGATTGGATTCTTACAGAGCGAGATTGGTATGTAGATGGTAAGGATAATGAAACACTTGCCTTTGGCGAGCCATATTATGATTCAATGACTGGTCAGGTCTGTGTTAGTGCATCTGTTTTAGTTGATTATGATAAGGCTGTAAGAGTTCTTGCAACTGATGTATATCTTGATTATGTATCTGGACTTGTAAAGGAGATTTCAGAGACAAGTGATGTGGAGGCATTACTGGTTACAAAAAATACTCAGACAGTTATAGCACATATTGACAATGATATGATGGCAGTAACTCTTGATACAGATGGAATTGATTCTATGTATTCTCAGATAAGCAAGACTATATCTGATGGTAAGACAGGTTTTGTTCAGGTTGAGGGAAGTGATGATACATACTATGTTTGTATTAATCCTGTAGACCATACAGATTGGTATTTGGTTACATATGTTACAGAAAAAACTGTGTTATCAGGTCTTTACAGTATGGAAACCTGGATGGTTGTGATAGCCATAGCTGCTACTATAATTCTTATCCTGGTAATTATTTCAATTATGAATAAGGTAGTTAAGCCTGTAAAGGAGATGACTCATGTTATTGACAAGATTGCCGAGGGAGATTTCTCTCAGAATCTTGATACAAGTAGCAATGATGAAATCGGTAGAATGAGTAGTAATATGCAGGAATTCATCTCACAGATGAGAGGGACTATTGGAGAGATTAGTCAGATGGCCGGCTTCCTTGAGCAACAGTCTGTTCAAAACGGTGAAATCTCAGAATCTCTTAAGGTTTCCTCTGAGAGTCAGGTTGAGCAGATGAATAACTTAGAAGAAATGGTTGAACAGCTTTCTATAGCAGCTCAGGATGCTTCTGCTCAGATGGAACAGCTTGCAGAATTAATACAGAAAACTCATATAGAGGGTGAAGCTGCAGAGTCTATGATGCAGGAAAGTGTTGAGATGTCCCAGAATGGAAAGAGGGATATGGATCAGATTATAGAGGGTATGGATAATATCGATAAGAATATTGACACCCTTTCAAAGCATATGAATAATGTTGGCGATATAATCTCAAGAATTGGCAATATGGTTAATATGATTATTGAGATTGCAGAGGAGACAAATCTTCTATCTCTTAATGCATCTATCGAGGCTGCCCGTGCAGGTGAAGCAGGTAAGGGCTTTGCAGTAGTTGCCGAGCAGATTGGAAAGCTTGCTATAAGCAGTAGTAATGCAACTGATGAGATTTCAAAGCTTACAGCAGAGATAGATGAGACAGTATGTAATGCTATAGAGTATATGAACTACAGTATGGCAGAGGTACAGTCCAATGTTCAGATGGTAGCCATCGCAAGCTCAACATTTGAGAATTTATATGAAATAATTAATCAGACCGGCAAGAGAGTTAAGGAGATGATTAAGCTTGTAACTAAGGTTGATACTGTATCTCAGCAGGTAGAGGAGATTTTTGGGAGTCAGGCAGAGGCCACAGAACATATCGTTAACTCCACAGAAGAGCTTAACAACCATACTGAAAATGTATCTGCAGGCACGTACACTGTTGCAGAGAATGCAGGAGAGCTTCAAAGAGAGTCTAAAGAGCTTATGGATAAGATTAGTAAGTTTAGAGTGGAATAATGTGCAAGAGTTAATATAGTAGTTACCAATGATAAAAATGTAAAGAGGGCGATACGAATGATTTGTAAAAATATAGCTGTTCTTATGACTGGGCTAGATTCAGATGCTCAGGCAGAAACACTTAAGGGAATTGAAGAGTATGGAAAAGCCAGAGGCTTTAATATAGCAACCTTTGTTTGGTTTACCGGTGCGTTAGAGAAGGATAAGCACAACATGGGTGAGATAAACCTGGTTAATCTTCCGGATTTTAACCTATTTGATGGTGTGATTGTGTTCTCAAATGCTATGCATAGAGAGGATAATAAAAGGTATGTTGAAGAAATATTAAAGGATATTAGCTGTCCTATAGTTGGTATGGGATGTAATCCTAATGGAAGTCCCGGTGTATATACTGACTGTTATACTGCAATGAAGAATGTGGTAGAGCACTTTATTGTAGAACACAATATGACTAAGATACACTTTGTAAAGGGTGTTGAGGGTAATCCTGATGGTGAAGCTAGATTTAAAGGATATTTAGATGCATTAGAGGAGTATGGAATACCTTATAATGAAGACAGAGTAAGCCATGGAGATTTCTATGTAACAGGGGCTGAGCTTGCAGTTAATGAGATATTAGCTTCTGATTTGGATTTTCCTGAAGCTATTGTTTGTGCCAATGATATTATGGCTCTTACTGTATGTGATTTGCTAACCCAGCGTGGATATAAAATACCAGAGGATGTGGCTGTATCCGGTTATGATTATACTAATGAGGGCAGATTCCATAATCCTACACTTATGACTGTAAAGAGTAACTTTGTAGAGTTAGGAATAAAAACCTGTGCTACCTTGGTTGATATAATAGAAGGTAAGGAAGTTGAGCACAAGATTTTGCTTCCGGATGAGGTTGTTCTAGCTGAAAGCTGTGGCTGTAAGAAAGAAGCTAACTCATTTGAAAATGATCAGGATAGGTTAAGGTTCAGTGCTGATATAACCTACAGAAGAATGCAACATCAAATTATTCTTCTAGAGAAGGATATAGTTGAGGGTGAAGGATATGAGAATTGGCTTCAGGCTATGAAAAAATTTGTTGAAATGATTAATCCCCCAGAGTTTTATTGCTGTCTTGATTGTGATTTTGTGGATGGGTTGTCGGATACAGGGATTTTATCCCAACAGGATCAAAGCGTAGAGGAAATGCTGGAGTTTTCAGAAGAGTCCAAGGTTGTTATAGCTTACCAGGATAAGCAGTTTAAAAATAAGAATAATTTTTCTTCTAAATACATTCTTGATAGTATGTTTAAGGATTCTAAGGAACCTAGGTCATATATTATTTCTGGAATACATTTTCAAGAGAGAATGTTTGGTTACTTTGTGTTTGTTGATAGCTCATATCCTATAGCTAATCCTATGTTTATCTATCTTATGATTAGCATGGGACATGCCTTTGAGGATATTAGAAAGCACACCATAATTAATAATGTAATGGCTCACATGGATGAGCTTTATATTACAGATTCATTGACAGGTGCTTATAATCGTTTTGGTATGAAGAGGTTCTTTGAGGACATAAAGAAGAAATGTGTTATGGCTAAGCTTAAGATGCAGCTTTCCTTTGTTGACTTAGATGACCTTAAGAAGATTAATGATGAATTTGGTCATGAAGAAGGAGATAGAGTAATCAATCAAGCTGCAAAAATACTTAAGGATAATGCAGGTAAGTTCTATGTTGTAAGATATGGTGGGGATGAATTTATCGTCCTGGGTAATGTGAAGAGCGAGAAAGAGATTGAAAATTATTGGGCAAAGGTGGAAAGGGATGTGGAAGCCTATAATGAAAGTAGCCGAAGACGAGCAAAGCTATCCTTAACAGCAGGCTATGAGGTGTTTAATGTAGGACCGGAAACTTCCCTTGAAGAGTGTATAAGTGTGTCTGATAATCTTATGTATGACAAAAAGAAGGCTAAGAAAAAGAATAGATAGCTTATATGATAAAGCGCTAGCTAAAATGCTAGTGCTTTCTCAGGTTTTATTATTAAAATTGTTTAAGTTTACATATAGCATTATTAGGATATATTTGGTATACTATCTGCAATGCTGAAAATTAGGGAGAAAATAAAGAAGATGGAGGTAACCAAATGAAAGCATACAAGGATATGAGTAAGGAAGAACTCCTTACATTAAAGGCTGCCTTAGAGAAGGAATATAAAGAGGAAGAGGCAAAAGGTCACAACCTCAATATGGCTAGAGGTAAGCCGGGATTTTCACAGCTTGACTTAGCAATGCCTATGTTAGATGTGGTAAATAGCACTTCAGATATGAGAACTGTGCTTGGTAATGATACCCGTAATTACGGTGACTTAGATGGTATCGGTGAGTGCAGAAGACTTATGGCTGATATGATGGGAGTTAAGAAGGATAATGTAGTTGTCTGCGGAAACTCTAGTCTTAATATTATGTACGATACAGTGTCTCGTTCTATGACAAAGGGTGTAAATGGTTCAACACCTTGGTGTAAGCTTGACAAGGTAAAGTTCCTTTGCCCTGTACCAGGTTATGACAGACATTTCGCTATAACTGAGTTCTTCGGAATTGAGATGATTAATATACCGCTTAATGATGACGGTCCAGATATGGATTTGGTTGAGAAGTATGTAAGCGAGGATGCTGCAATTAAGGGTATATGGTGTGTACCTAAGTATTCAAATCCAACAGGTATTTCATATTCTGATGAGGTAGTTAAGAGATTTGCAAATCTTAAGCCGGCAGCAGAGGATTTTAGAATTTATTGGGATAACGCATACTGTATCCACCATCTCTATGATGATGTGCAGGATGAGATATTAAATATACTTGATGAGTGTGAGAAGGCTGGTAATCCGGATATGGTTTATATGTTCTCATCTACATCAAAGATTAGCTTCCCAGGTTCAGGTGTGTCTGCAGTGGCATCATCAAAGGCAAACATTGATTTTATCGAGGCACAGATGACTATCCAGACCATCGGTCACGATAAGATTAATCAGCTTAGACATTCAAGATTCTTTAAGAATATAGATGGATTAAAGGCTCATATGAAGCTTCACGCTGAACTTCTTAGACCTAAGTTTGAGGCAGTGCTTAATACATTGGAGTCAGAGCTTGCCGGACTTGAAATCGGTACATGGGTAAAGCCAAGAGGTGGTTACTTTGTGTCATTCGATGCACTTCCAGGTACTGCTAAGAACATAGTGGCTAAGTGTAAGGCTCTTGGAGTAGTGCTTACAGGTGCAGGAGCAACCTTCCCATATGGCAAGGACCCACAGGATTCAAATATCCGTATAGCACCATCTTTCCCAACACCAGAGGAGATGTTGGCGGCATCAAAGGTGTTCGTGCTTTGTGTAAAGCTAGCAAGTGTGGAGAAATTATTAGAAGAGATGTAATTTGATATATTGCAAAGGGCTGTGCAAAATATACTTTCTTGGCCCACCTGTCTAGGGATAAAGCTACGCTGACACTAAAACGGTCAGCTACGCTTTACCCTGGCGCGGTGGGGATGAAGTGTATTGGCACAGCCCTTTGTATATAGTTGATTAATGCTTTCTAATATTTATTTCTCCACACTTGCCTCTCTTTCTACGATACGAGAGTATTCTCTTAGGGCGTAGGTTCCGTCGTGGGCTTCGCCACAGACGGTACGGTTCATGTTGGCTGCGGAGGTGATTCGCACAACGCCTGCTAAGGCAAGCTTTTCGGAGATTTCTTCTCGCTTTGAAGTGTCTGTGGTTAAGACGGCAGCAGTTTGAAGATAGTTTTTGTATTTGATTAGAGTGTGGATTTGGGATTTTGGAAGTCTTTTTATCCACACATTTCTGTACATATAGGATAGCTCTAAAGAGGAGTCATCCTTAGCTATTACACTTATTCCGTCACTGCTTAATATGGTGTTACCAGTGGTATGTTTTTCTAATCTTTCGTTGTATATGTTAATGGCATTCTTTGCTCTCATACCGTAGTCCACAGCAGTGGATAAAGAGTTTACCTCACACAATATTTTAAAGAATCGATTTGCAAATTCAAGCTGTTCATCCTTAGAATCAGTATCTACAAATATTCCCTGGCAGGAAGAGCATAGTAGCTGGTTTGTGTCACATATTGATTGCGCCAGGTCTTTAAGCTGTTCATCGCTTGCATCATTTTCAGCATAGGCAAAGGACAGCTTATGTCCCCAGGCAATTATCTTGGTATCTACATCTACCATATTTCTTGCAGCCTTAACAGCTGCATCTCCACCCCAAACTACAACTCCATTACATAGCTTTGCAAGCTTAGTAAGAGTCTCTGTCTCTGTGGATGGCACATCGAATACATATATGTAATCTGATAATTCTGGCTCTATCTGAATTAACTCATAAAGAAGCTTTACTGATAGTCCCGAGTCTCCCATAGGAAGCTTTAATATATTGATATTACCACTTAGAAGTCCTTCCACAACGCTATAGGCAGGGAGTATATCAACATTTCCTGCGGCGATGTGAAGCAGTACACCTAAAGGATAACGCTTCCTAAGTATTTTACCATCGATAGTTCTTTCTTCATCACTAAGCTCTATGGAGCATTTGTATTCAAGACCTTCTCTGGTAAACAGTCTCACCATATCCTGGAATTGGTTTTCACTGATATTAAATAATGATAAGAAAGGTTTAACTATATCATCATAATCTCCATCTTTAATCTTTGCTGCAAGCTGGTCGCAGGCATTAATAACTGTACCAGTGGAGAGAGTCCTTCCACTTTCAATAGGCTTATATAAATCAGTTTTAAGTGACTTAATTAACTCATACTGACGATGATTTTCTAATAATTGTCCATTATATAAAATCATATGATTCCTCCTAGATATGTGGTGCGAAAATAAGAATGGAACTTGTTGCAAATGTGAGAGGCAGTTACTGATATTTTCTGCATCAGTAAGGCAAGCTATTTATTTAAGTATTCATCTGCTCCTGCGGCACAGGTAACAATGTCGCTGACTCCCACACGGCCTATAATCTCAAGCCAAGGCGAGCTGGCACCACAAGGGCACTTTTCTTTATGTAGAATGCCTAAGTCATCAGTCATTACGCTAAGTAAAGGTGCGCTATGTATCATAGGCGTAAGTAGATTTACAAGTCCTACTTTTCCGTGCTCTACAGGAGAAAAATCATCAGGATTGCGGATTATAACCCTACTGTAGATAGGTACATGGAAATGATGACATTTGCAGTCTGTGTATAGAATAGGGTGTTCAACAGCACCGAAGAATTCTACTATGTGATCCTCATCTATATCTAGAACCTCTTTGACTAAAGCGTAGAAGTCCTGCTTATCAACCTTCTCAGCATAGAATTGCTTCCAGCCACCACCTAAGGTAATCATACTGCCCTTAGGCATCTTGTAGCGTATACCTTTTTCTTTTAAATCTCTTAGGAAGAAATATGTATAGGCAGGAAAGCCAATGGTTCGCATAGGTAGCTTGGATTTTGAGTACTTGTCAAGTGCCCTAAGAACCTTGTCCCACAGTAGCTTATAACCATTATCTGTCATCTCAAGCGCAAAGGTTCTGCTTTTGGCCGGAGCAAAAAGTGTAAATCCGTAGGCGGTTTTGCTTACGGCTGTTTTATTTGTCTTAGTAGGCTGGTAGCCAAATACGATATAGTTAGTAGGCTTTATGGACCATAACTTATGATATTTGCCCACCTGAATAACCATATCAAGACCACGAAGAAGACTCTTCAAATCAAAGCCTATCTTGGACATAGAGCCACTGGTACCTGATGAAGTTGCTTTGATAACCTGCTTGTTAGCCGGTACGCTTTGAAGATGATGATGCTTAAAGTAAAGTGTGGGAATAAATGGTAGTCTGGCTAAGTCGGAAGTAGTTTCCAAAGCTTCAGGATTAAAGTTAAAATCATCTAATATACGCTTGTAATCCTGGCAATTATTATATTGGAATGTAGCATTTTCCTTCATAGCCTTTACAAAAAGCTCATCAGTTTTCTCTAGGTTATATATATCTTTTTTTCTAAATAGTTGCTTAGTGTAGTTCAAAATATCACCTCGTTTTTATTCTAGCATAATTTGAGGAGCCTGTATATTACATATAATATTTCATTACTCAATTGGGTGCAATGCACGAAAAATAGTAATAATTTCACACCTTCAAATTTGCATTTCACACCATAGCAAATAATAAAACCCTGTAAGCTGTCGATAAAATAATAGGGATGGATAATAAGCTCTTAATACATGGTGAAGGGAATGAAATTAATGATACATATTTCAGTCTGTGACAACGAGGCGGCAGTAAGAGAGGATATTGCAGGAATATTAAATAATTGTTCAAAGAATATTGAGATAACACAGTTTTCTACCGGCGAGGAATTATTAGAGGCTAAGAATAGCTTCCACATACATATTATCGATATTGAGCTTGATAATATGTCTGGTATAGATGTGGCGAAGCAGATTAGACTTAGAGAGAAAAACAAAAGGTCAAAAAGCATTATTATATTTGTGACTGGGTATAGGGAATATATGGAGGATGCATTTGATGTAAATGCATTTCACTATCTGGTTAAGCCTATCGACGAAAAAAAGATGAGTACAGTTTTTAAACGTGCCTTAAAAGAAGTTTTTGCCAGATACAATCAGGAAAAACAGTATGTGATTGTAAGATACAATGTAATGCAGAAAAAAGTATTGATTAAAGATATCTATTACATAGAAAGCAACAACAAAAAGGTAGTGTTCCATACGAGGGATGGAAATATAGAGACCTACGGTAAGATGGATGATTGGGAAAATGAGTTGGGAGATAATTTTTACCGCAGTCACAGATGTTATCTGGTGAATATGGAAAAAATAACAGCCTACAGCGTGGATACAATCGATGTGGTAGGAGGGGACTCTGTTATTATGGCCAGAAAAAAATATCCGGATTTTGTGAAGGCATATATGCGGTACGCAAAGGATGGAGGAGCGGTAAATGTATGATGTTTTTGTAGCATGATTAAGCAATTGGTTTGGAATTGCCGATATAAAATATAAGCTATTATACCACATTATTCAAAATGGATTTTGAAAGCAGCCACTCAATATATGAGAAACATAAAACAATAACTAATTAACTAAGCTAAGGATAGCGCTATTTTTCAATGGATTGAACCAAGAAAATAGGCGCTATTTTTATATTATAATATACCACTTGGTCCTTTCGGGAAGTGGTGCAGTCCTGACTGACAGATGGATTGCGGAAAGGAGGAAAATATGCAGATAAATACTAATATGAGCGTTAAGTATTACACCTATTATCAGATGAATAAGGCTGAAAAAGGTAGTGTAGAATTTGAAAATTTGGTTACTGAAGGTTACACGGAAAAGGGAAACTATTATTCCAGTGAAAGAGGAGATTTTACAGATTATCAGGAGTTATACAGAGCCATGACTACGTCAAGCAGTGTGGATAAAACCAATAGTTCATCTGTAACCATTAGTGATATAGAAGATAGAGGAGAATTCTTAGGACTGACTATGGTTCCAGAGGAGGGACAAAATATTACATATGGCGTGAGAGCCCTGCTTAGTGACAGTTCAACATCTGACAATCCTATAGTTCAAGTAGTATCTAACCTTGGTGGTAAGAAGACAATCTACAATGTGGAGGTTAATAAAGTAAATCCTAATAATGCCACACAGCTTGAGATGTTTGCGCTACTTAGTTATACAGATAAGCTGGGTATTACAGATGGAGGAACCTTTGGTTCTCATCAGCAGCTGGAGGTGTATGGAGGTAATGCCAGTAGCATAGGGTACTGTAAAAGTCTATCAGGGGAAGAGACATTTCTAAATGAAAGATTTGACTGGACATCTATTATGGAGAAGATGATAAAGGCGTATCAGGATGCGAAAATACCTGATCAGGCAGAGGAATGTAAGGCTTTGTTTGATTTCTTTAATTCATATAATAAAATAAATAAAGAGGAAACTGACATAGATTTTTCAAAATTTGCACCTAATGCACCTAATGAGGTTAGACAGGCTTTTGCGGAGGCAGCAGAGGAAAGTGGATATTTTGAATATAGTGGTGGCGGAAGAATGGATTATATTTCTCAAATTCTTGTCAAGCAGGTAGAGAACAGAAATAATGGAATAGAGGATTACACTGATGTATTTGGGACATCGGTAGAATCTGCGTTGAGTGTTGCAACGGAGCTATTGCATAATTTAGAAAATCCACTTAGTTTAGATAGCCAACGAGGTAAAAATACAGCCAGATATATGGAACAGGAAATGGAATTTTATAAATTATTTATAGAAAAGCTAGAGAAGTCATTAAGCGGTAACCATTTAGTAGATGAAATAACAGGTCCTGATTACGATATTCCTGAAGCAGGTACTTTATTAACATCCGAATCCACTACCTGTATGTATGAAACTGCTGACCCGGATGATAATGATATACATTACATAACATGGTATACGGAAGAAGGAATTTTCTGTAGAAAGGCAGGACAGACCGAAGGCTATGAGTGGACAATACCATTTGACAACGACAAGCAGTACAACAAGGTAATAGATTTTATAAATCAGTTTCCACGGGATTGGAATCTTCGATTTGCCGCTCATGAAAATTTTTGGAGGGATTTTCTTGATGGAACTCTTGATATAGAAGGTTTTATGGAGTTTATGAATGGAACCAATAAGGGGATTCCGGATTTCTCTGTTACCGTAGGTGATTCTATGTATATTGATAAGGATAAGGTGCAGTGGGCGAAATATACGAATCCACTAGGTGTAAAATTTTATTCTTCTTACGAGATGCAACAGTTACATATGAAAAGTAATGTTATAGGCACTATGAAAGCAGAACAGTTATCTAGTGTACAGGGATTATCTGTGGAAGAATTGTTAAAGGCAAAATATCCCGGACTTGTATATAATGTTGGAGATGGAACCAGTAGTGATTGGCGTACAAGGAATGATTATCCTTTTGAAGCATTATTTCAGGAAAATGGTAAATCAGTGTCAATGATTGAAAATTGGAGACCTACAGGTACCAATCCGAAGAATCAGAGATATCTTGCTGTAGCTCCAGCAAGTAAGGCAGTTATGATACATCCAAAAGCTCAGGAACGCATGGAACAGGATCCGGAATTTGCCAGACAGGTTATGGAGCGTATAGAGAGCTGGTGGGCCTATGATATAGCTAGGAATGAAGCCATATTACCAGGCTGTACAGCTGGTATGTCACAGGCCATAGCAATAGGAGAGGATGGAGAGATTGCAAATGTCCTTGCCTGTGGCGGAGGAGAAGCTGTCAGTAAAAATAAGAAGCAAAATGATGAGGAAGATGAATACGATTGGTGGGAGGAGCGCCATGCCCGTCACGCTATGTTTATGCAAATTTTAATAGAAGGACGAACAGATATTAATTTAAGTGGTTTTTCACTGTTTAAAAGTAGCACATTTGGCTTTTTCGGTGAAAATGGATTTAATGGAATGGAGAGTATGATTAGTTTTCAGTCAGGACAGGCAGCAGAGCAAGCAATACAGGATATGATTGACAACGGCTTGGTAGAAAAGCTGGGAGAGACAATTTGTGGCATACCTACAGAGGAAGTGGTTGAGACAACCTGGTCTGATATAGAGAAAGGTCGTTCCATGAGAATGACACTAAATATGATGTAGGAAATACATTTCACACCTTAAAAATGGTTGTTCACTCTTGTTCTATGGAAAATGTTTATAAAATAGGCGATATTAATACTAAACATAGAAGGAAGGGATTGTAATGAGAATCACAACGCAGATGTTAAATCAATCAGCGAAAAGGTCTGGTCTTGATATCAACCGACCAACACTGCTTGATTATATGAAGAACAAAAACATGGGAAATCCTTTATATCAGGCCTTGAGCCAAAACAGAAGTATTAATACTAATTCTGAAAAGCTGGAAAGGTATGAAAAGCTTGAAGAGGAAGCAGGACAGCTCACTAAGCTGACACAAAAGCTGTTAGATGATGGAGAAAAAAGTGTCTTTGAACAGGCAAAGGTAAGTGGTGATAATCAGGAAATATATAATAGTGTAGAGAAAATGTTTGATGGATATAACAGAACGCTGAAGTCACTTCGTACTACATCAAATACCATGAATGATTTTTATAGAAAGATGCTTATGGAAGCGCCGGAGGAAACCAGAGAAGAATTGGAAAAACTGGGAATAACCTTTGGTAAGGATGGTACAGCTGATGTAGATATGAGTAAGCTTAAAGAAGTAGATTACGAGACTCTGAAAAAGCATTTTGGTAATAATAGTGATTTGGCGAATAAGCTGGAGTTTATAGCATCAAGAATATCTGATAATGCAAAAGCAAATGTGGAGAGCATAGGCAGTAGTTATAATGCAAGTGGGACTATGTATGGAAACTCTATTAACAGCAAATATGATTTTAGTAGGTAAAATAAGCTTTTTCTCATTGACAATATTTGACATATAGTTTAGAATTAAAGTACAAGTAGACTACTGTCTAACTATGTTCACAGGAGGTTAAGTATATGGCGAATATCATATCCAATTATTTGAATAACAAT
>JAGALE010000088.1 GCA_017625335.1 Lachnospiraceae bacterium | reverse complement strand
GGATATCCGGCACCGTTCCATTTTTCATGATGATGCCTAGCTACATTCTTTGCAAGATTGACAAAATACTCTTCCTCCACTCCTCCCAGAATGCTCTCCACAAGTTCTCCACTCTTTGCAGCATGGCCTTGCATAATGGCAAATTCTTCATCTGTAAGCCTTCCAGGCTTTCTTAAAATATTGTCTCCTATTGCAATCTTACCCAAATCATGCATAGGTGCCGCTTTAATTATGGCTTGGCAAAACCTATCATCCAATTTTAATACATTATTGTCCTTAATGGTATTGATTAATATCTCCACCACATCACTAGTTCGTTTAATATGACCTCCCGTGTTATCATCCCTATTCTCCATAATATTGGCCATATCAAAGAGAAGCTTTGACTGAATACTTTTTATATGAGCGGTTTTTGCTTCCACCTCGTCACGAAGATTATCATTATATTCTGCCAAAAGCTTGGTATACTTATATCTATCTGTAGCATTTTCAATCTCAAATAAATATCCTACAGGTTTATCAGCATACCATATTCTATTAATATGCCCCTCGTAATGCTGTCCATCCTTATCTAACTCGAATACAGAATCGTCTATCTCTTCTAATTCATCCAACTCTACCTGTAAAAATTCCAAGGTAGTCTGATTGCTTATAGGTCTATCGATCTTACACATACTAAGTTCGGGAAGAATAGCTTCAGCTAAGGGATTAGCTCCTAGATAATTTCTCTTATTATCAAACATAATGTAGCCATAATCATCCTGCTTGTCTAGGGAGCTGATTATATTATCCTCCAGGCTATATACAGTAACACGCCTATTAAGATATAGCAAAAACCATCCATCTATAACGAATATCAACGGTGTAACCTCCACACTAGGAGCAATTATTCTACCTAACAAGAACACCGCAATAGTAACAACCTCTAGACCAATCAAAGCCCATAGATTCTTACGAGAAACTGTATTCTTCCTTTTTAAACTATAAAACAGGACAGAAATTCCTATCAATAGATAGCCATAAAGCAACACGTAAAAAAAGGCGTGTCCAATATTGTATTCCGGAACTAATGCTGTAGCGTCACCTATCTTGGTTAGCTTTGCACTTTTATAGTAAATGTCGCTGTGACCTATAGTAAGCACCATACTAAATATTATGAAGCTATACATAATCACAACATTTTCCATCCACTTTTTCACATTAATTTTGCACATCTTAAATATAACCATAAGTATAATCGGTGGTATAAAACAAGCACCAATATAATGAATCTTTTTGGCAATATAAGCCTCACCCAAAGTTTCTGACATTGCCATAACAAGATTTCCTGCATTACTTATAGTCACAATAGCAAGAATCCCAAGAAAATAATAATTAAATTTCTTCTCTTTAAAGAACAGTATGAAAATAATCAAATTAATCAGCGCAAGGGCTGACATTATCCCGTAGTATGTAGTCATATTTTTCTCCTAGTGTATTGCCACAAAACAATTTATATTATGTAATAATAATTATGCATCCAATATTTAGTGTAATTTTAAATTAATTGTATATTACTTGTCAATCACAATGATATGACCTGAAACTTGATTTTTTATTTCCATAAATATCAATTCATTTATACAACAAAAATACAAATAATATAATTATAAATATAGTATTTCAAAAGGAGAATAATATGAATTCAGATAATACAGGAAACAATATAGGCTCAAGCTTAGCAAAAGCTTCTCTAGATCAAATACCAACACCGAATGCAAACGCTAAAGAAATAGTAGGACTAGTAAAAAATAATGGACGTATATCAGGTTACCAGCTTTCAGATGGTTCAAAGGTTTCAAGAGAGCAGGGTGTATCTATGGCAAAGGCGGGCGAAATTAAAAATGTTGGAATATCACATAGAAAGAATACAGAATATCTAAAATCCATACCTGATGGAAGTGAAGATAATAATTTAGGAAGCTTACCATCAGTAAGTGAGTAGTTTATGGCATAAAAAAAGCACATCTTTATGATGTGCTTTTAAAATCAACAGCGTCTGGACCAATCCATGTCACTATAATATTAAAAAACCACCGTACTAAGTACGATGGTTTTTTAATGCCGGCGACCGGAATCGAACCGGTACGGGAGATTAGTCCCGCAGGATTTTAAGTCCTGTGCGTCTGCCAGTTCCGCCACGCCGGCAAATTTTTAACAATATATAATTGTTAGCGACCCGGAAGGGGTTCGAACCCTCGACCTCCGCCGTGACAGGGCGGCGCTCTAACCAGCTGAGCCACCGGGCCATTCTTTTGTTTAGTGGACGTTCGGG
>JAGALE010000087.1 GCA_017625335.1 Lachnospiraceae bacterium | reverse complement strand
TGTGAGGAATACAAAGATTATTATGGAAATCCAGACCCAATTTATGGTGGGACATTAACAGATTTATATAGTTTACCAGTTGGTACAGTTATTCACGTAGCTAATGGAGCATGGTCAGGGGTAATAGATTATGATGAGCGTGGAGATAAAGGTGTAATAGTAGACTCACATGGGGGTAACTTTATAAAACTAACTAAAGAACATCATTCATTATATTTGGAATAGGAGAATCATTATGAATAAAGTAAAAGAAGCCTTTCCAGAATTTGAAAAACCATCAGTAGCAGTAGATACAGTAATACTAAGGGTTAAAAATACAGATAAAATTGATGCAAAGACAGTGTCCAGAAAACAGCTACAGGTATTACTTGTTAAAAGACATGGTGAAAAAGATTGGCATCTACCTGGTACAATATTAAGACTTGGTGAAACACCTAAAGATGCTATTAAAAGAATATCATTGAATAAGGTCAATACAAGTGAGGCAACTTTTGAGCAGTTATATACTGTAGCAGATGACCCTTTTAGAGATGATAGAGGGCATATAATATCTATAGTATACATTGGGATGCTAAATAATACTGTAGATGAAAAGAACTTGAATATCAAGACAACAGAGTATGAATCACAATGGTTTTGGGTTGGCAAAGAAAACACGAAAGGTAACAATGAAAGAAAATATGTAAGCGAACAGGATGGAAGTATTATAACATATATGGTGTACGACCATCATAAGATAATAAATGATACAATAAACAGACTCAAGGGTAAATTAATGTATACTGATATAGGATTCAACTTCATTGAAGAATTGTTCACTATCAGAGAGTTGGAAAATACATTTAATGCAATAAATGAAAGAGATATACCAGGATTTAGAAGATACATTTCAGAAAAAATAGAAGGTACTGGAGAACTAAGTTCTGGCAATAAGTTTAGACCTGCAGAACTTTTTAGAAAAAGGAGGTATACTTAGGTTATGGACATTGTATCTGAATATAAATTTTGTCCTAAGTGTGGTAGTGAGCTTCATAGTGAACTAAGTACATCTGGTAAAACATTATATAGCATATGCAAAAATAGTAAATGCAGAACCTTTATAAAAGGTAACATTGTAGATGTAATGGATATTGATATATACTCAAGATTGCAATGTAAATTTGAATATAAAGATTCTGGTTACTTTATGCTATTAAAAGAGAACTTGTCAGGTCCACTTTTAGTAAAGAACACTAATAATGCATTGGAGAAATGTAAGAATACATTATGTATAATTGAGGCAGATTCCAAGCAAGATGCAGCAAATAAGTTTAAGGATAAGTTTAAATATATAAAGATATCTGAGGATATGATAGTGCCCATTAGAATAGTGGAGGTATAGCATGATTATAGAAGTGATGAGTAAAAATGATGCAGAGCTATATTCTACATGTATGCATAAAGATAAGTCAATTATCATATCTATAACTAGTGTAAAATCATTGGATGCATATATAATACCTACAAGTATAAACGGTATTACAGATATGATAAGAGTAAAATACACTGACACAGATTATAATACAGTTGGTATAAGTATTAAAGATATTAAGAGAATTGCTGACTTTGTTAAAAGATACAAACACAATAAGTATATAGATAAATTAATTATACAGTGTGAAGCTGGACAAAGTAGGTCAGCTGGGGTAGCAGCAGCTATTATGAAATACTTAAATAACGATGATACACCAATAATTAGTAATAGTAAGTACATACCTAATATGGTATGTTACAGATACACATTAGAAGCACTTATGGAGGAATAACATGAATAAAGTAATAACTATATTTATTAAAGGGGAAACATACAATCCAATGTATAAATGGAACTCAGTAGAGGAATTCAATGAAGCACTGAAATCAAATACTAATATACCTGCACAAAATAGTATAGTAGTAGAAGCATATGTAGATGATAACTTTATAGATGCAGGTAATACTTTTGATATAACAGTGCAAAAATTAAAACTAATCTTTGGATTAGAATAATTAAGGAGATATAAATAATCATGAGAAAATTAATTTATACAGTACTGCTATTAACAGTACTGTTAATATGTACTGCTTTTGATAATAAAGAAGTTACAACTGATAAAGGTAATAGACAATTTAATAATATAGATATATTAGAACACACATTAGACAATTATGATATGTCATTAGACAATAGTCAAGGAACTATCTATATAGGAGATAGTAGATTCGTAGGAATGGATACAGTATGTAATATAAGTAGCACTAATAATAATTGGATGATAGCTAAAGTAGGTAAAGGATATGACTTCTTAATAGGTGAAGCATTACCTAAGGTTAATGATATAATAGAAAATAATAACAACATAAAATCATGGAATATAATTATATGTCTTGGTGTAAATGATTTGCATA